>JBKJRG010000210.1:0-2903 GCA_046594805.1 Opitutaceae bacterium
CGCGAAGTCGTGATGGTTGTTGGCGATGCGTTTGATGCCCTCCTTGAAGGTGGCGGCTTCGACATTCAATTGGCCGGCGGTCGCATTGTTTTCGCGCGCTTCGCGGCTTCGCGTGAGGACGGTCTCGATTTCTGCGTTGTTGACCATGGGCATGTTTTTCATCCCATCTTTTTTCCGGCCGCAGATAACGGTAGGTCAACCCGCTAAACGCCTCTACATCGACATCTCCGGCGAGTATTCGCTCTCCCGCCGCGTCGGGCTCTTCGCCAATCTGCGCAACATCAACGACGCCACCGAGGACCAGGAAGTCGCGGGTCCCAGCACGCCAGCGCAAGCCCAGTTCCGCCAGCGCCTCGATTTCGGCTCCCTGTGGACCTTCGGTCTCAAGGGCACGTTCTGATCGTGCGAGGTTGTTTCCGATCGTGCCGTCGCCCGAATTCGCCGGGAAGTCCAAGGCGGGAGGCTACGGCGACTTCATGGAACAGACCGACGACAACCGGCGGCCGGATGCTGGCCGCGCTCAAGGCCCACGGCTTTGCCGACAACACCCTTGTGATTTTCTCCGCCGACAACGGCGCCGAAGTCTACGCCTACGCGCGCATCCAGAGCTTTGCCCACCGCAGTTCGGGCCCGCTCCGCGGGGTGAAGCGCGACCTGTGGGAGGGCGGCCACCGCGTGCCCTTCATCGTCCGCTGCGTGGCGCCATCGCGCGCGACCGTTTCTGAATTACGGCGCAGCGGCGGGAAATCTCAGCCCCGATCTGAGTCTGGCATTTTACGGCAAGAACGAAGACCTGTTCGACCGGTTGTTCAACTACGGTCGCCGGGTGAAGATTTTTTTGCCAAGGGCTATCGCGTCGGGTTGAGCATCCGCAACGTTGGAACACGTCAGGTCTTGATTCTCGAGGGCCCACGCCCAGCAACTTTCAGGCTGTCAAGAGTCAGAGAGGCCTGACGTTTTCCGGCTGTCCACCGTCAAGACCGGAGCGTTGACCACGGAACGCGCGGTCAACGATCTTCATACCAGTATTTCCACACGACCCGGTGCAGCGCCGCGCGCGGGCCGATCAGGCGAAAGGGCATCAACAACATTTCGCGCAGGTGATGCCAGTCACCATGCCGATCGAACTTGCGCGCGGAAGTCACCGCCCGGGCGCCGGGGGTGCGCACGAAACGCTGCCCACGGCCCCGGCCCAGCCGCTTCAGCCGGCGCAGGAAGTCCACGTCCTCGGCCACCAGCAAGTCTTCGCGATAACCTCCAATCGTCTCGAAATCCGCGCGACGGCAAAACACCACACCGGTGTCCATCCGCAGCAGCCGCGTCATCGGCACCATTACCGCCCATGTCACCGCGATGCCAGGCGACATGCGCTCCATTCTGACTCCGGTCGCTCCTACGACACAGCGGTCCGACCGAAACACTCGCTCGATTTGGTTGAACGTGTCGGGATGCACAATCGAGTCGGCGTCGACGAAGCAGAGGAACTCACCCCGCGCCGCGCGGGCTCCACCGTTGCGGGCGGCGGCAATCGCACGTTTTGTGACGTCCACGACCGTGCAGCCGTGCGCGCGGGCCAGCGTCGCCGTGGCATCGGTCGAGGCGTTGTTGCCCACCACGACCTCAATCCGATTCTCGCCGCCGGCGTATCGGGTCCGGGCGATCGCGATGCTCGCCAGCAATCGAGGCAGCAACGCAGCCTCATTGTAGGCTGGAATCACCATCGAGAAAACTGGCTCGGTCAGACCCATTTCGGAGGCGTCAGTGGCCGTCCCTTTGCCTGATTGGTTGCGGAGTGGTGTTCGGCCTGACCACGCACTGTTGTAGTCCCGCTACGTCGTGCGGATGCGCACCGAGCGCCCGCGGGGCATCGAGCTTCTCCATCGCGGCAAAGGCCGCGACGATCGGCGCGGCTTTCTTCACGCTCGCACGGTCGTAACGCACGATGCTGGTGCGTCGCAGAAAATCTGTGACGCGCAGCCCGCTGAAAACCGCCCGGCCCGGCCCGTCGGCAGCACGTGGCAGAGCCCCGCGGCGAAATCCCCCAGCGCCGTGGGCGTCGGATTGCCAATCATGATGGCGCCCGCGGTCGTCATGGCCTCGGTGAGTTACTGCACCGCGTCGTCGGCGATTAACAGTTCGAGATGAGCGATGACGGAATGAGATGATTGAAGGGGTCATGTCGGGACCCTTGCCAGAGCATCTTCAAACTGGGCGCTCCGATGGAGCCCGGCGAGCTGAAACCTCCGCACATGCGTACTGACACTCGCCGGCCGCCCACACCGAGGCGCTCCGCCAGCCAGCCATTCGACGCCTCGGTGTTTTGTTTCATCCCGGCGGGGACGGCGACTTTCCACGGCGCTCCCTTGGGCTCGGCGGCGGGGTCCGCCTGCGATTGTTCGATTGCACGCAGCGCCCTTTTCAGCCGCTCCTCGCAACGGACCCGAGCGGTCACGTCACGTGATAAATTATCAATCTGACCACATCATACCCCTCGCGTGAACTTCAGCCCCTCCGCCGCGAGCTGTGCCATCCATACACGGGGGAAGCTTGAACACGTCAGGGGAAGCCGGAACACGTCAGGTCTTGAATCTTGACTGGGAACCGTCTCCACGGACGCCGCGGCGTCACTCCACTGCGCCAAAGGTCTCCGCTCCGCGCATGCCGCGCCGACCGTTCCGGCTCGACTCGGCAATCGCTGCGCGTCGCTGACCGCTCGTTGCGCCTAAGGCGGATAAATTCAGTCGGAAGTAGGTCAGCTCGCTGGCGAGCGCTCTGAGAAGCGTCCGCAAGCGGACTGGCCTACGCAGACACCATTTGGTTTTCGGTCGCACGAGGTGGTTGCAGTCGGACGCGGGTCAGCGCGCTTGCGCGCGCTCCGGAAAGCGCTCGCAAGCGAGCTGGCC
>JBKJRG010000287.1:0-7102 GCA_046594805.1 Opitutaceae bacterium
CAAAAACAACTACGACTTCTCGTCGGCCATCTTCACGGGCGCCCAACGCGAAGGCGTCGTCGTCGGCGCGGTTAACCTCATCACCAATGGCGGCGACACCCACATCTCGCTCGACAAAGTGAAGGACGGAAAAATCCGCGCCCGCGATCTGCGGCTGCGCTTCGAACTCGGCGGCCCCGCCGCCAGGGACTCACGGATCACTTCCGCCCCCGACACGACGAACGGCACGATTACCGCAGCCAGTCTAAAAATTTTCGTCAACCTCGCCCGCGCGCGTTTCGGCAGCTACGACGCCAAGTTCTCGGCCGGCGGCGACGAAAAAACCAGGTGGCTCGATGTCGTCCTCTACGACGGCGACGACCGCGAGTTCGACCTCGCCGCGCTCGAAGAAGCGAGCGTCGGCTTCGCCCTCTCCGTCGGCGCGCCCGCCGCGGTGACCACCAAGGTCGAGGACGGCCAGCTCATCGTTGCCTGCGCCGGCCTGGCCGTTTCCGCGCCGCTCAAGCCCGCTCCTCGCAGATAGCCACCCATCGCAGTCTGGAATCCGGTGACCTGCCGCCAACGCCACGTTTCGATTCGCGCCCTTGTCTGCAGCTTCGCCATCAGCGCGGGCACGTTGCCTGCCGCCACGCCACCGGCGCGCGACTACGCCAGTGAACCGCGCGGCGATTTCGCGTTGCGTCGCCGCGAAGTGTTGGCGGCCGCCGTGGCCGCCGCGCAACCCGCGCTGCACTCGCAGCTCGCGCGGCTCGCGCTCGATCGCGGGCCGCTCGACGCCAGCGCGATTCGCCGTGCAACCCCCTTTTTCCCGCCCTCCGGTCCGGCCACAGGCTTTCTCAACGGCCCTCACCCCAAAAGCAAATTTCTAGCAGTAGGACAGGCGTGACACGTCCTACTTTGGGTTACGCCAGTTCAACATCAATTCGACTTCGGAGTTTGGAATAAAAAGGGTCTGTATCGCCGGTTTTCCAACCGGCCAACTGGAAAGTCGGCGTTGCTTTGCCGGCCTGCTCTTCCAGTCAAACTGCTGCTTGCTTGGGAGGCCAAAACGCTCACAGCCCCCCGCCTGGTAAAAATTCCCACAACCCCGCCTAATGAAACCCCAACGCCTCCTTTATCTGGTCGCCGCCCTCGCCTCGGCCGCCTTCGCCAGCGCCGCGTCGCCCTCCACGCAGCCTTCCACCGAGATCATCGGTCACGAGAACGACTACACCGCCGCCAACGCGCTCGCCGCCAAAGTCAAGTCGCCCACCGACCCCATGCCCGCCGCGGAACTCCACGCACGCGGCGGCCTGCCCCGTTTTTTCGCCAGACTCAAAAAAGGCGGCCCCGTCACCGTCGGCTACTACGGCGGCAGCATCACCGCCGCCCCCGGCTGGCGCACCATGACGTATGATTGGCTCACCAAAACGTTCCCGCAGGCCAAACTCGCATTGCTCAACGCCAGCGTCGGCGGCTCCGGCTCCCTTGTGGGCGTCTTCCGTGCCAACCAAGACCTCGTGAGCAAAAAACCCGACATCGTCTTCATCGAGTTTTCCCTCAACGACGGCTCCGATGTCGGTAACCGCCCGGCCGAGGTCACCGGCGCACTCGAAGGCATCATCCGCAAACTGCGCACCGCCAATCCCGAGACCGACATCTGCCTCGTTTACACCGTCACCGCCGAGGGCTTGGAAAAAGCCGGCAAGGGCATCGCATCCAACTCCATCTCCCTCCACGACCACGTCGCCGAGCACTACAATCTCCCCTCGATCAACATGGGGATCGAAGCCGCCCGCTTGTTCGCCGAGGGCAAGCTCGTCCACAAGGCTCCCGCCACCCCCAATGGCCTCACCGCCGACGGAAAATTCATTTTCAGCAACGACGGCAGCCACCCCAGTGCACGCGGCCACATCATGAACGGCGAAGCCGCCATCCGCGCCCTCACTCTTCTCGCCGACGCCCCTGCCGCCACCTCGGCCAAGCGCGAGTTGCCCGCCGCGTTGTCCGCCATTCCCTGGGAAAAAGCCAAGACCGTGGCCGTCGATGGACGCGGCTCATTCAGCGGCACCTGGGCCAAGCTCACCGCCGCCAACGGCCCGAGTTGCCGCCGCTTCGGCAAAAGGTTCTACGAGTGGTTCCCCATCCTCTACCGCACGACCGAGCCGGGCGCTTTGTTGACCGTTCGTTTTCGCGGCACCCACATCGGCTTCAAGGGCATGGAAGGCCCCGACTCCGGCATCATCACCTTCAGCATGGACGGCAAAGCGCCGGTGAAAAAGACGCTCTTCACCGTCTATGCCAACCAGCATGTTTACGTCGGCGACCCCTTGCCCGCCGTGCCGATGGGTGACCACACCATCACCTGGACGCTCACCGCCGAAGTGCCGCCGAAGGAGGCGCTACTCGCGAAAAAAAATCAGGACGCCGACTTCCGGAAAAACCCCGCCAAATACCAAGAGAATAGTTTCTCCGTCGGCCAGATCGTCGTCCTCGGCGACTTGCTCGACGCCAAAGGAAACCTCCTCCCATAAGCGCGCCGCCTTCGCCAATCCCGATGCCTACCCCACGCATCCTCCGTCTCGTTGTTGCGATTCTCGTTTCCTTGGCGGCCAACGCGGTGTCCGCCCAAGTCGCGCCCACGCCCGTCAACCACGTATTCCAGTTCATGCAGAGCGGCGTCTGCACCGCGTGGAGCGACGGCCAGCCTTCCAAGGCCACGTCGTATCTCTGGATTCCCGAAAACTGCCAGCGCGTGCGCGGCCTCCTCATCCTCTGCGCCAACGTCCCCGAACACCGCCTCGTCGGCCACGAGCTCATCCGCCGCGTCTGCGCCGCCAACGATCTCGCCATCGTCTGGAGCACGCCGTCGTTCATGAATTTTAAGCGCACCGAACCCGGCAAAAAAAAGATGTCCGATGAATGGGATACGTCTGTCGCCTTCCTCCAACAACAACTCGACGCCCTCGCCGCCACTTCCGGCTACGCCGAGATCGCCAGCGCCCCCTGGCTGCCCATCGGCGAGTCCGGCCACCTGCTCATGGTGGACGCCCTCGCCGAAACCCAGCCCGAGCGTTGCCTCGCCGGCGTGTGGTTGAAGAACAATCACCTCCCGCCAAAAAACCGCACCGTCCCCGCCCTCGTCGTTTACGGCACCGGCCAGGAATGGTCGCAGGACAAGTCCGACATCCGCACGCAGTGGAACGCCATCGGCAAGGCCTACGACGGCATCCTCGCCCAGCGCGCCAAAAATCCCGACTGGCCGCTCAGCTACGTGATCGATGGCCACAGCGGCCACTTCGACTGCTCCGAGCGCCTCACTGCCTACCTCGCCCGCTACATCGACGCCGTCGCCAAAGCCCGCCTCTCCATCGAAGGCAGTCCGACCCTAAAACCCGTCAACCTCGCCACCGGTTTCGTCGCCGACCTGCCCGTGCCCGGCCACGAAAACAAACCCGTCATCCCCGCCACCGGGCCCACCCCCGCCTCCACTCCCGCCGCGCTTCCGTGGTATTTCGATCAAGCCGCCGCCACCGAGGCCCAGGCCTTCGCCGCGATCAACTGGCAGGCCGAGACGCAACTCCCCGTGTTCCTCGACGCCGAGGGCAAACCGCGTCCGCATGATTTCAACGGTATCACCAACCTGAAGTCGGTTCCCTTCGAGGCCGACGGCCTCACCTTCACTGTTCGCGGCACGCTCGCCGAAACCATCCCCGCAGGTTTCCTAAACGCCGGCGAAACCCTCGCCCGAGGCCCCGCCACCCCCGAGCTCGAATGGCTCTGCGGCCCCATCGAACCGCTCGGCGACGGGCGCTTCCGCATCGCCCTCGACCGCGTCTGGTTGGGAGGCGGCGCCACCTACGTCGCTCTCCGCCAAGCCGGCACGCCAGCGATTCGCGGCATCGTCCAACCAGCCGGCGTCGATCTGCGCGGTGCGTTGCGCAACACCACCGGCCAACCCCAAAAAATCACCTTCGCCCCACCCGCCGATGTGCGCGCAAACTCGGCGCCCGTTTCTCTCTCCGCCACCTCAGACTCCGGCCTGCCCGTATCCTTCTTCGTCGTCGCTGGCCCGGCCGTAATCAAAGACGGTCACCTCGCCCTCACGGCCATCCCGCCGCGCACAAAGTTCCCCGTCACCGTCACCGTCGCCGCCTGGCAATGGGGACGCCGCACCGAGCCCGCCGTCAAAATGGCCGAGATCGTCCAGCAGTCCTTCAAGATCACCGCCCCCTGAAAGGAGGCCAATAAACCCCTCCCGGCCGGCGCCCTCGAAATCCAGTTTCCTATCAGTAATCTCGCCCTACCATCAGCATGAAACCTTCACTCACATCTCGTCTGCTCGCATTCCTCGCCCTCGCCGCCTCGGCCTCCGCCCAGCTCGCCCCCACGCCCTCCGTCCCGCCCCCGACCGACAAGGAAAAAGACATCGTCAAACTCAGCGTCTTTTCCGTCTCCGCCGAAAGCGACGACGAATATCGCGCCGCCAACACCACCTCCGGCACCCGCTACAGCACCCCGATCAAAGACCTTCCGATGAACATCGAGGTGCTCACCCCCGCCTTCATGCGCGACATCGGCGCCCTCGATATCCGCGACGCCCTCGAATACGTCTCCGGTATTCAGCTCGACACCACGGCCAGTGGCACCGGCGGCTCCCGCGATAACCCCGAGAACAACACCCTCCTCATCCGCGGCATCGCCGCCGCGCAGAACAAGGACGGCTTTCGTCGTTTCGTCCCCATCGACCCGATCACCAGCAGCCGCGTCGATATCATCAAGGGTCCCGGCGGCGCTCTTTACGGACAAGGTGGGACCGGCGGTATCGTCAACTCCAGCAGCGTTCTCGCCGGCAACCGCCCCGTCGTGCGCTTCGGCTCCACCATCGGCTCCTACGGCTTCCGCCGCGCCGAACTCCTCGTCTCCACCCCCTTCGGCCCCGATAACCGCTTCGGTATCGCCCTCCCCATGTCCTACCAATCGAGCAAAAGCTCGGCCATGTATTTTGAAACGAACACCTTCGTCATGAACCCCGCACTCACCGTTAAGCTCGGCCCGAAGACCTCCGTCCTCGCCAGCGTCGAATCCCGCTTCAACACCCGCGACAACATCCGCGGCTTCTTCCTCACCGACAACTCCCTCGACCCCGCCGGCAATCCCTACGGCTCCTCCATCGCCGGCCGCCCCGGCACCAACCGCGTCCTCACCACCCCCAGCCAGCGCGACTTCCGTTTCGACGGCCCAGATACCTTCCGCAAGGAGCGCGCCTACATCAATACCTACCGCATCGACCACCGTTTCAGCGACGACCTCCAGTGGTGGGGCGGCTACAGCGCTGAAGATATCAACGTTCGCGACCGCTCCTTCAACGTCTCCCTCCGCAACGCCAACGACGCCTCCATCCCGCTGAAGATTCGCACCGACCCGCGCTTCCTCAATCTCCTCCGCCCCTCGTTCGGCACGGCCCAGCCCCAGGTCCTCGATATCCGCCCCAACAACATCACCAACTCCGCCCGCACCGTCCGCCCCACCTGGAAGTCCGAGCTCTACTACGCCTTCAAGACCGGCCCCGTGCAGCACCGCCTCATCACCGGCGTCAGCTACGGCCCGCTCCGCTCCGGCAACAGCGCCCCCAACCAAAACTTCTACTACGGCAACACCGGCGCGCCCACCAATCCCGCCACCGTCGCTTGGGAAAACGTCTCCGCCGACGCCATCCTCTCCCGCTTCCGCGACCCGCGCGACTACGCCTCCGTGAAGCGCTGGGATTACGCCGCCATCAACCAATACCCGCAGGGCCCCGAATCGCAGCCCGGCGCCCAGTCCTCCTACCTCACCTCGCTCTTTTGGGACCGGAATATCTACGCCAATCTCCAGAGCAGCTTCTTCAAAGACCGTCTCCAGACCATCGTCGGCTTCTTCGACACCCGCAACGACCGCGGCGGCAACGTCTATGCCGTCAACGGCGACTTCCTCTGGAACGGCGCCGCCCCCGCCGGCAGCGGCTCCACCCTCAACGGCGTTCGCCGCCCCGAGCCGGTCCGCAACACCGCTCCCAGCGCCACCATCATCTGGTTGGTCAACGACTCGATTCGCGTCTACGCCAACACCATGAGCGCGCTCGACCCCGGCCCCGCCTACTCCGGCTACGACGGCAACGGCCAGGCCCTCACCGCCGCACGCGTCCAAAACGCCGAGGCCGGCGTCAAATTCGACCTCATCAAGAACAAACTCCTCCTCAACCTCGTCGCCTTCACCCTGCAGGACCGCGACCGCCCCGTGAACTACGGCGCCGCCATCCAAAATCTCCTCGTCGCCCCCACCGGCACCAACAACGGCTCGGGCTTCGGCGCCTTCGTCAACACCGGCACGGACTCGAAGGGCTTCGACGTGAAGTTGGACTACATCCCGCTCCGCAATCTCCGCATCAACCTCGGCTTCTCCCAAAACGAAGTGAAGATCGTGCAGATCGAGCCCTTCGCCACCCCGGTCAATCCCGATCCCCTCCGCCTCGCCGCCCAGCAACGCTTCGTCGCCGCCGGCGGCAGCTCCAGCCGCTACCTCGGCCGCCCGCCCACCGACATCGCCAAATACTCCGGCACCGGCTTCCTCCGCTACGAGTTCAACTCGGGCTTCCTGAAAAACACCTGGGCCATGGTCGGCGCCAAATACCTCGGTTCCCGCGAGGCCGAGATCATCGCCGTCAGCACCGCCACCGGCGACGCCACCATCACGCGGTTCAACGTCCCGTCGCACTTCATCTACGACTTCAATCTCGGCTATCGCAAAAAGATCGGCCGCTACAACACCAGCTTCCAGCTCAACACCTCCAACATCGCCAACGACGACAAGTTCTACGGCGCCACCTGGCAGGTCGGCCGCACCTACCGCTTCAGCGCGACGTTGAGTTTCTAAAGCAGAGCGACCTTCAGTCCGCCCTTTTCTCCGCTCATCGCCCTCCCCAAGCGCGGTCCTCCTTAAAGACAGCGCTTTTTCTTTTCCCCAGTTCCGACCTCCAGTGCACTTTATCACCACGATCCGAGCCCTACACTTCGCTCTGCCATGCGCGACCCCACGCGCGTCCTCGGCCTGCCGGACGCGCTCTTCAAAGAACACCAAACGA
>JBKJRG010000311.1:0-6991 GCA_046594805.1 Opitutaceae bacterium
CCAGGGACGCCTGCCGCTTCTTCACACCTTCAGCCCATTCGGCACCATCGGCAGCGATCGCAACCGAACCCCAACCGCATCGAAGATCGCATTGCCGATGGCCGGGGCGATGCCGACAATCGGCGCCTCGCCCGCACCGGCGGAGGGAAGGTCCTTCCGGTCGACGAGCACAACCTCGATCGCGGGCGTATCGCTGAAACGCGGGACGCGATACTGCGAGAAACGCGGATTGGTGATCCGGCCATTTTCGAAGCGCACGGCCTCGAACAGGGCGCCACCGAGTCCCTGCACGATCGCGCCCTCGATTTGATTCTTGAGGTGCTCCGGATTGATCACCGCGCCGCACTCGAAAGCCTGCACGACGCGGACCACCCGCACCCGGCCGGTGGCGCGATCCACTGCTACTTCGGCGCAGGTTCCGAGGTAGCCGCCCTTGTCGAAGCCGACCGCGAGTCCCGCGCCGTGGCCGGGGAGGTTGGCGGACTGGTGCCAGCCGAATCGTGCCGCGGCCGCCTCGAGCACCGCCCGGGCCCGCGGTTCGCGGAGATTGCTCAACCGAAACTGGAGCGGATCCCGCTTCGCGGTCCGCGCCATCTCGTCGATGTGGGATTCGCGGGCAAAGTGATTCGCCGTCGCCGCCAGCGAGCGATAGGATCCCTGGCGCAGCGGAGACGTGGCCGGGATGAACTCTTCTTTTTTCTGTTCCGCGTCGTAGAGCGTGCGGATTCCGGCGTTGCCGGAATTGTAATTGCGGTGCTCCCACCGCGTGATCCGACCCTCCCCATTCAACGCACTGGCAATATCAATCACGCCGGCGGGGCGCGCATACGCCCAGGTGAATTCCTCCTCGCGCGTCCAGATCACCTTTACCGGGTGGCCAGCCTGGCGTGCCAGCCGGGCTGCCTCGACGGCCGCTTCTCCCGTGTGTTTGCCGCCATACCCCGAACCCGTGTCGGGGATGATTACGCGAACGCGTTCCTCTGGAATGCGGCACGCCTGGGCCAGTTCGCCGCGGACGCCGAACGGACGCTGCGAGCCCGTCCAGACGGTGAGCTGCCCGCCCTGCCACTCCGCGACTGCGGCCCGCGGCTCGAGTGGAGCATGCGCAATGTACGAGATGGTGTAGGTTTGGCGCAACGTCCACTGTCCGTCGGCATCATCCGATTCCGGCACGAGATCCGGCTTGGTCCTGGCCGTCGCGCGGAGATGCGTGAACAATTCGCGCTCGGATACCTGCGGGGTGGTCTTCCATTCCGCGCGCAATGCGCCGAGGGCCAGCGCCGCCTGGTGCTCCGTCGGCGCGGTGACGCCGACGAAATCGCCTTCGCGCATCACCACCACGCCGGGCATCGCCTCGGCGGCGGATGCATCCAGCGACACCAGCGTCGCCCCAAACGCTGCTGGCCGCAGCACGCGGCCATGGAGAATTTTTTTTGTGGAAGAGCGACCGGGGCCGGTCGCGGTCCCAGGAATGTCCGAGGCGTACTGGTGTTTCCCGGTCACGTAATTTCGTCCGTCCACCTTCGGAACGGACGTGCCGGCGACGGTCCAGGCCGTCGCCGGCTTCAACGCAATTTGATCCGAAACATTCAGGACCAGCTTCTCGCCTTTCGTCAGCGTACCATAGCCGACTGAGCGTTTGCCGGCGGCGTCCCCGATTTTACCGTCCGCCGCGGTCAGCGTGGCGCGCTCGACGCTCCAGCTTTTGGCGGCGAGATCGATCAGGGCTTCCCGCGCGGTGGCGGCGACGCGCCGGATCTGCGGAAACATGTTTGGCGTGCTCTGGCTGCCGAAGGTTCCGGCGTCCCACGGTACGAGGTTCGTGTCGGCCAGCACCACCTTGATCGTCGGCAACGGCGCCGGCAGCTCCTCCGCCACCGCCTGCGTGAGCAGCGTGCGCACGTTTTGCCCGACCTCCGTTTTGCCGCTGAAAACTGTGATCGTCCCATCCGCGGCGATGTGCAACCACGCCGCGAGTTCCGGCGGCCGCCGCTGGCCGCCCCGGCCCGCGCCCCGACCTGCGCCGCCCGATTCCGCCTGGCCGCGAGCGGACGGCAGGTCGACCAGCCACAGCACGGCGAGTCCGCCGGTGAAGGTTTTCAGAAACGTGCGCCGGGTCGAAGCGTAGCCCTGCGCGTGAGCGCAGGGATTGGTCGCTTCATCGGATTCGGCGCTCATCGCGTGCCTCCCTGTAGCGCGCCGGCGGCGAGCTTCACCGCGGCAATGATCCGGCCATACACCCCGCAGCGGCAGATGTTGCCATCCATGAACCGCACGATTTCCGCGTCGCTGGGATTTGGGTTCTTCGCAAGCAGGGCGACCCCCGACATCACCATGCCCGAGGCGCAGTAGGCACATTGAAATGCCCCGACATCGAGCAGCGCTTGCTGGAAGGGGTGCAGCCGGCCATCGCGCTCGAGTCCCTCGACGGTGGTGATTTTTTGCGGGCCGACCGTGCCGCAGGGCGTGAGGCAGGAGCGCACCGGCACGCCGTCCACCAGCACGGTGCACGCCCCGCACTGACCCTCGCCGCACCCGTACTTCGTGCCCGTGAGCGCGAGGTCGTCGCGCAGCACGCTGAGGAGCGAGCGCTCTGCCGCGGCGTCGCAGGGGCGAGCGGTGCCGTTTACGTGGAGGGAGGCGATCATCGGACAAACTCAGGCAAATCCAGAAACGGCAAAAAGAAGAAAGAAGAAACGCCAAGCCCGGCCGTGGTTTGGCGTTTCTTCTTTTTGCTGTTTCTTCTTTCTCCCGTTTTCAGATTTTCGCCAGGATC
This sequence comes from Opitutaceae bacterium, assembly GCA_046594805.1. Lineage (GTDB taxonomy): Bacteria > Verrucomicrobiota > Verrucomicrobiia > Opitutales > Opitutaceae > ER46. The sequence continues at coordinate 2,777 of JBKJRG010000311.1, forward strand.
GCCTTCACCCGCACCCACGCTACGTCGCGCGCTTTTTTGTTCGCCTCGTTGGCGTTGGCCGGGTCCTCGCCCGCGCGCATGAAACCGTGGCCGGCGCCTTCGTACGTCACTGGGTCGTATTTCTTCCCGGCAGCATTCATCAGCTCGACCGTCGTCGGGATGGTCGCGTTGATCCGCGCGTCGTTGCTGCCATAAAAACCGTGCACCGGCGCGGTGATTTTCGGGATGTCCTCGTCCTTCGGCGGCGAGCCATAGAAGACGAGTGCGGCCTTGAGGTCCTGGTTGTTGGTGGCGAACCGGAACGTCTGTGCCCCGCCCCAGCAGAATCCGCCCACGACAACCTTGCCATTGCACGCCGGGAGCTTGCTGACGTAGTCGAAGATCGCCTGGAGATCGCCGGTCACCTGGTCGGCCTTGGTCGAGCCGAGCTCCGCGAACGCCTTGCTCACCGCGTCGCGGCCGCCGAACTCGCTCGTGCCGCCGCCGTTGGGACCCATGCCCGAGAGCATGTCGGGCGCGATGGCGATGTAGCCGGCCTCGGCGAGCTGGTCGGTCACGCTCCGCGCCCAGTCGGTGAGGCCCTGGTTTTCGTGGATGACGATGACCGCCGTGGCTTTGGTCTTCACCTCGGGGTAAGTGATAAACGCGTTCACTTCGCGGGTGCCGTTTTTGACTTTGACCCACTCGTTATGCCGCGGAGTTTTTTCGAAGCGGGCCTTGGCCCAGTCCTGGGCGGAGGCGGACGTAACGGCCGCGACAAGGGCGGCGAGAAGCAGCAGATGTTTCATGGGAGGAGTCGGGGAGGGCGGGGCAAAAACGCGGCGCTGACCGCCAGCACGACGCAGCCGCCAGCGAATAGTTGCTTTTGTCGGACGCAAGCTGACGCTGGCGCGCGACGATGACGACCAACCAAAACGTCCCGGGCGTGCCCGGATTTGCATGTGTAGGGGCGTCGCTTGCCGAGGCCCGCGAACACCCTGGGGCGTTCGTACCGCCGGGCGTCGTCAAGCGACGCCCCTACGGCGTCCTCCTGTTTTCGGCTGCCGTTTTAATGGCGGCGCCGCTCAACGCCGCGAATGATTCCCTGGCCAAGGACGCGCGCGCCGCGATGGAAAAAGCGACGGCGTACATGCGTTCGATCGCGACGGAAGGTGGCTATCTCTGGCGTTACTCGCCCGATCTCACGCAGCGCGCCGGCGAAAACGTGGCCACGCCCACCCAGATTTGGGTTCAGCCGCCGGGCACGCCGACCATGGGCCTGGCGTTTCTCCGCGCGTTCGAGGCGACCGGCGACGGTCGTTACCTTGATGCGGCCAAGGCCGCGGCCGATGCGCTGGCCGAGGGGCAGCTCGCTTCCGGCGGTTGGGACTACCTCATCGATTTCGATCCCAAGCTGAGCACCAATTGGTATCGGCGGAGCGATATCGGCAAAATTTCCGACGCCGAGGCGGCGAAACGCAAAAACGTTTCCACCTTCGACGATGACAACACCCAGAGCGCGCTGCGCTTTCTCCTCGCCATCGCGGACGCGAGCAAAGGCTCCACCGACCCGCGGGATGTCCGGATCCGCACGGCGCGCGACTACGGCCTGAAGAAATTGCTGGAGGCGCAGCGGCCGAATGGCGGCTGGCCCCAGCGGTGGACCGGGACACCCGTGAACCCGGCCGAGTATCCGGTGCAGCCGGCGCGATTCCCGAAGGATTATCCGCGGGAACAGCCGGAGAAACACAACTACATGGGTTATTTCACGCTCAACGACGATACTCAGCGGGACTGTGTGATGACGCTGCTCGACGCGGCAGAGCGGCTCGGAAAACCGGAGTTCCGCGCGGCGGCGCTGAAGGGCGGCGATTTCCTTTTGCTGGCGCAGTTGCCGGAGCCGCAGCCGGTCTGGGCGCAGCAATACAACCCGCAGCTCGAGCCCGCGTGGGCCCGGGCATTCGAGCCGCCGAGCGTCTGTTCGGGCGAAAGCGGCGGAGCCATGCGGCTGCTGGTGGATCTTTATGTCGATACGGGGGAGAAAAAATATCTCGAGCCGCTCCCGCGCGCCATCGCCTGGTTCAAGCGCTCCGAGATTCGGCCCGGCGTTTGGGCGCGGCTGTATGAGCTCGGCACCAACAAACCCGTGTACGGCGATCGCGACGGGAAGTTTCACTACACGCTCGAGGAACTTACCCCGGAGCGGCGGAACGGCTATTCCTGGGAGAGCAGCTATGGCATGCCGGCGGTGTTCGCGCACTACGAGGAGGTGACGAAGGCGGGCCGGGACGCCATCCTGGCGAAGCGCAAAGCCGCCACGACCCTGACCGCAAAACAGAAAGCAGACCGCGCCAAGTCCCTCGAGCCCCGCGTCCGCGAAATCATCAAGTCCCTCGATGCGCAGGGCCGGTGGATCGCGAACCTCAAGGGCAGCGAGCAGGTCAGCACGATGGTTTATGTGCAGAACCTGCGCACGCTGGCTGACTACGTCGAAGGGACGAAGTAGGCGAAGCGAATCACGAGTTTGAAGGTGGGGCTGGCTCTCCGAGCCGGCCTGGGTTTCAGCGGCTTCACGCTGCAGCCACGATTCCGCGGTCATCCCATGCCGGCTCGGAGAGCCAGCCCCACCTCCGGATGATCGTCGGCGCGCCGCATGTTTTTCCGCGATGCTCGCTTGCCTCGGGCGGCGGCTCGAAAATTCTCAGGCGTATGAGCGTCCCGTTGCGCACTCTTCTTGGCCAGCCGTCCTGGTCGTTTCGTTCCAGTCATGTGGCGGCTGCGCTCACCCAGCGTGGCGGCCAGCTCGGCCCGGTGTTGTTTCGGCTGGGGCGGAAATCCCTCGCGCCTTTCTCGGTCGCGCCTTGGGCGGAGGAGAAAGGCGCCGGCGATCTCATTCCCCTGTTGGCGGCGCTGCGCGGTGATTTCTTCTGCGCCCCGTTCGGCGGCAATGGCACGCCCTGGCGTGGTGAAAAACATCCCCCCCACGGCGAAACCGCCAACGCGGCGTGGCAGCTCGCGGGCATCGCGACCAGCGGTGACCGCGTCACGCTTCACGCCTCTCTCCCGACCAGGATCCGGCGCGGGCGCGTCGATAAATTTGTCACCCTCCGGAAGGGACAGACGGTGGTTTACCAGGAGCATGTCCTCAGCGGGGGGCGCGGCCCGATGACGGTCGGACACCATGCGATGTTGAGATTCCCGGTTGAAGCCGGCAGCGGGGTCGTCAGCACCAGCCGGTTCGTGCGCGGCCAGGTTTTTCCGGACGCTTTCGAGGTGCCCGCCAACCGTGGTTACCAATCGCTGGCGGCTGGCGCGACGTTTCGCTCGCTGGAGCGAGTCCCGCTCGCGGCGGGTGGCACCACCGACTTGTCCCGATACCCAGCCCGGGCGGGTTTCGAGGATCTCGTGATGCTCACCGCCGACGCGAAACTGCCCCTGGCGTGGAACGCGGTGACGTTTCCGCGCGAGCGCTACGTTTACTTCGCGTTGCGGGACCCGCGGCAACTGCGCCACACGATCCTGTGGCTCTCGAATGGCGGCCGGCATTACCCGCCGTGGAACGGCCGGCACACGGCGGTCATGGGCATCGAGGACGTGACCAGTTATTTCCACACCGGCCTGGCGGAGTCCGCGCGGCCCAATCCGCTCAATCGCCGCGGCATTCCCACGACGATCCTGCTGAATGCGAAGAAGCCAACCGCGATCCATTACATCATGGGAGTCGCGGCACTGCCGGCGGGATTCGATCGGGTGAAGGAGATTCGGTCCGTCCAAACCGGGATCGAATTGGTGGCCGCGAGTGGACGGCGGGCACGTTGTGTCGTGGATTTGGGATTCTTGCGGCAGGGCGTCCCGGATTCCTTGTAGGGGCGTCGCTCGCCGACGCCCGCGAACACCGGGCGCGGTCGCAAACGCGGGCGTCGTCAAGCGACGCCCCTACGTCCGGAATCTATTTCGCCGGTGGCTTCGCGCGGATTCGCCCGGCGATCGTTTTCTTCTGCTCCGGCGATAGCGTGGCACTCTGCGCCACGAACTGCAGTGCGACCTCTCGTTCCGTCCGCGACCAGATTTCCACCACGCGCTCGGATGCTTTCGGGCTATCGGTCGGCGTAGAGCAAGATGGGCCGGCGCCGCTCCTCATACTGTGCCAGGCCCGCCGCCCAGTGCGCCTTGATTTGCGTGAGCGATTCGCCGGCCTTGATCGCGTTGAGCGTGGCGTCGTCGCCGAGCAGCCGG
>JBKJRG010000447.1:0-7027 GCA_046594805.1 Opitutaceae bacterium
TATCCCGTACACTTATACCCAGCCTAATTGGTTCGACGCGTCAGTATCAATCCCACTGATCGGCAAGCCGTCTCGACGTGCAAGTTGAACGCTTACGCTCCTTCATCAGCGCCAGCCGCTCGAACATCATGTGGAGGTAGGAGTCGGTGCCCTTGCCCCACATGTCGCGATAGGCGACCATCTCGAGTGTGGACTGATCCTTTTCGACGGTTTCCTTTCCGTCACCGATCGGCACCTCCATCGTGAAGTCCGCGCCAACGTCGAATGGCGGGTCGATGTAGATAAGGTCGATCTTGCCTTTGAAGTCGGCGAGCAGGCTCGCCATCACGAGCTTGTTGTCGCCCCAGATGAGCCGGTTCCGGAAATCGTCGCGCCGCGGACTCTTCTGCTCGAAGAGCGTGAGTTGGTTCGCGGCGGCGGCCTCGCTGCGCGGCTGGTCGATCGTCTCGATCCGTTGCAGCGGCATGCCGCACGCGGCGACGTCGACCTCGCGGCGACGGCCGTATTCGTCGTATTTTCCCTCCCACACGAGCTCGGTCTTGAGCTGCGAGAGCGGGTGCGGATTGCCGGGGCCCCAGCGTCGAGCCGGAGCGCCAGCATCGTCAGTGAATGACATGGGCTGGATGCTCGCGCGTGCATCTAGCCGGTGTCTGCGGATGTCCTCTGTGGACTCCCTTGGTGCCCAAATACGAAAGGGACGCACCTACTTGCGTCCCGCAACGGGCACCTAGGAGAGCCCACATGAAGACGCTTTCGATGCGCCCCCAGTGGGGCGCACTTCGAAGCGCCATTTCATGTGTCCCGAAATTTCCTAGGTTTCGTTGCGGACAGCAGCCGAAGCTACGCGAAATGGATTTGGAGTTGGATTAGTTCGTCTGGAGAAAAGTGAGTTCGGGTGGAATGCGGAAATCCGTAGGTCCGTCGGCACCGATGCGCAAGCCTCACCTCAAAAAGCGGGCGGTTGACGGGTTGCTCCACGCAGCTATCGTGCGCTCATGAACTGGCAGCAGCACATTGCCGTCGATCCCGCCGTGCTCACGGGCAAGCCGGTGGTCAAGGGCACCCGGCTGGCGGTTGAATTCATCCTCGGTCTCATGGCCCAAGGCTGGAGCGAGACGGAAATCCTCCGCAACTATCCCGGGCTGACGCGCGAAGACATTCTTGCCTGCGTCGCCTACGCGCAGGAGCGGCTGCGCGACGAAAAAGTATTCGCCGTCGCCGGTTGAGGCCTGGGCGGTACGTCTCCCGGTTGCCGGGGTCAATCGCGCCGTCCGAAAGCATCGCATCGAAGGAGGGCTCTTTCCCAAGCGCCCTTCGAGATCGACCGGACGACGTCGGTTGGGAAACCGCCGCTCCGCCGGACGTAAACTTCACCGGCAACTCTGAGATGCTTCCCATACATCCGGAACTCCAGGGATTGCGTCTTGCGCCCGGCTGATGCCTGAACACGTTTGGCGGCATGCAATCGGTGCCCACGCAGGGGGAGATTTCCTTTCCTGTAACCACCCAGGATCCCGACTATTACTTCGCCACCCGCTTGATCAGCCAGGTGCAGCGCGATCTGCAGCGCGCAAACCGCCGCCACCTCATGATCGCCAGCCGGTGGGTGATTGCCTACGAATACCTGAAAACGCTCGAAGAACGCCTGCTCACCCAAGAGGCCCCGCTCGAACGCGAAAAGATCTTCTTCAATGCCACCGTCGCGGTGATGCTCGGGCTCGGCCGGCTCCTCATGCAACAGCTCGGCGCCGACGAGGACAAAGTGTCGCTCGATTCCCTCGGCCTCACTTTCGACGATCTCTCCGCCTGCGTGGCCGAGCTCGAGGACATCGAGCGCTCCACTCATCGCGAATGGGAACCAGGAGTGGCGAACCAACTGCATGCCGCCTTCGGAGTCCCAGCTCGGTGACGAGCAGCGCTTGAGGCTGCTGGAATTGCTCTACGCTTACAGCACGTGCCCGGAGGACGAGAAAGCGACGGCGCGCGCCGCGCTCTATCGCGGTGTGGATGAATTTCGCGCTCCACTCGGAATCGGACGGCAGGAGGTTATCGATTACCTGCGTACCTTTCACTTCAAAGATTACTATCGAAGAAGGAAGCGACAGGAGCGAGGCGAGGTGTAAAGGATGCGCCGAGCCGCTCCTACCTCCCAGCACCCTCACTGGCCTTCCGCCGGCCGAAGAGACGCCACATTACATAGGAGAGGACCATGATGACCACAAACGTCAGGCCGGCGGTCGCAAACGAATCCTCCGCCGTGCGGGAATACGCGGCCGTCACGGCGTAAATCGTCGAAACGACAAAGTTCGGCAGCACCGTCGCCCAGAAAATCCGGCGCACCGGCACGCCGGTGGCCGCGGCCAGGATGACGGAAGTTTCCGCCAGCACGGGCACGCTCCGCAGGCACGCGAGCGTGAGCACCAGCCGGCGCTGCAGAGAATCGCGCAGGCGCGTGAGCTCGGCGTCGGGGATGAATTTCGGCGCCAACCGGCCCACGGCGGCCCGGCCGAGCCAGGCGGCCGCGAGCACACCGAGACACATCCCGACGGTCCCGCCGACAATCCCGGCGACCCAGCCGGCCTTCCAAGCCAGGTACATAATCACGACCGTGGCCGGAACCGGCGCCACCGAATCGGCGGCGAGCAGGACGATGGCAATCAGGACGAGCGCGCCGGTCTGCTGCTCACGAGATTCGAGCAGCGGCCGCACGAATTCCTCCCCGAAGATCATGAACGGCACGCAGACGATCGCCATGACGAACAGGATGAACAGCGTGAGCCGGACGGTGGCGTTACGGGGAACTTTCACGTGAGGACTCCAAAATGCAGGGTGGCCCGAAATCGCAGGGCTCGCTCCGAGGTCGGGCGGGTCTGTGACCCGCCCTTTGCACATCGGGGATCAACCGTGGGTGGGTCACAGACCCGCCCTACCTTCGGAGAAAAATTCAGGATGTGCACAAGGTTCAGATGCGTTGCTTTTAACCCGCTCTCCGCCCGGTCAGCCGCGCGATGAACTTGATCGCATAAAGGTACACCCGCTCGCGGACCTGTGTGATGTCACCCGCCTGTCCTTCGATCCCCAGGTCCGCAATCGAGTCAATCACGATGCCTTCCTCCGGATGCATCGCGATCCACGTCAGGATTTTGACGAGTTTCTCCGTGGGGTAGACTTCCTGCAATCGCTCGTACACCAGTCGCGGCAGGAATCGCTCCGCCGGCAACTGGATCGCGTCGGGTACACCGGCAACGGCGAGCAGATTGCGGACGGCCTGGATTTCGTCGGGATCGTTCGCGGGCTCCCACGTGGGCAGCTTGTTGCGGACGCCGGCCACCTGCTCGACCAGGAAATCGTACGGCTCCTCGTCCGCGCCGGCGATCGGCGCAACGATACCCTGGTCCGGCGGCACTTTGTAATCGAGCGCGGCAATCTCCTTTTCGGTAATCCTGGTCCAAGGCGGTGCCGGTTTGGGCCGCAACGGCATCACCGTCGGCGGAGGCAGGGCGCCGGCCGCGGAGTCGGGCTGGTTCGGATTCGCGACGTTTGCCGCGGGGATTGCCGCCGGGGTTGAAGCAATCGCAGCGGGCGCGGCCACCGGTTTCAACAACACCCGGCCGCGCGATTCCGCGAGCCAGCCAACGGCGAGCCACGCGGCCAGCACGGGCACGAGCCAGACTTTGCCGGCGCGAGCGGCAAATCGCTCCTGCGCGTCCCACCGAAACAAACGCGCGCCCGCCACGCAGCCGGCAAAACCGATCAGCGTGAGCGCGAGCAGGCTCAGCCGGATGGCCGGAAAGCCGGCGCCGTTGATGCAGGCCTGCATCGACTCCACCGCATAACGACCGGGAAAAAACGCCGAAACATGCTGCGCCCATTGCGGCAGGCTCGCGAGCGGCACCGCCACCCCGCCGATGATTAGCATCGGAAGAAAAATGCACTGGCCCAGCGCCTGCACCGCCGGGACGTTGTCCGCCAGCGTGGCGATGACGAGCCCCAGCCCGATGAACGCAAAGGCCACGAAGGTGAACGCCACCCAGAGTTCAAAAGGATGCGCGGGGAGAGTCATGCCCAGCGCAAACGCCACCGCCAGCTGGAGCAGTCCCGCGCTGAGAATGATGAAATAGCGCGCGATCGCCGTGCTCGTCACCACCAGCCAGGCCGGGACGGGCGTCAGCCGATAACGCCGCCACACGCCGCGTTCGCGCTCGCTCACCAACGTGGTGGGCAGCCCGAAGCACGCGCCCCCCAGCACGCTGACGGTCAGTAATTCGCCCATATGCCGCAGCAGTGGAATTTTTTCGTGCCGGTAGAGGACCCAGAACGCGACGAGGAAGATGAGGGGAAAGAGATAACCGTAGAGCAACGCCATCCGGTTCCGGAAATGGAGCCGGAGCGAAATCTGCAAGTGAGCGAGCAGGGCGTTCATGGCGTGCTCGCGCTACTCCGGCTCCGTTCGCGTCAGCCCCACAAAGATATCTTCGAGCGAGGCCTTTTGCACTTTCAGGTCCACGATGTCATTGCGCTGGTCTTGCAGCAGCCGCGTCAGCGCCGCGATGGTCTCCCTCGCGTGCGGCGTCCGAAACGTGACGACGTTGCCCTCGCAGCGCAGCTCCGTGATTCCGTTCAGTCCCGCGAGCTGGCCGGCATCCAGCGGGCGCACGGTCGTGAGCGTGACTGATGGCGCGCCGCTCGACTGCGCGATCAATTCCCGGGGCGAACCGGTGGCGACGATCCGGCCCTGGTCGATGATGGCAACCCGATCGCAGAGCTCCTCCGCCTCGTCGAGGTAGTGGGTGCTGAGGAGGACGGTGTAGCCCTCCGCCTTCATCCGGAGGATCTCGGCGTGCAATTCGCGCCGCGCGTGTGCGTCCAGCCCGGTGGTCGGTTCGTCGAGCAGGACGAGCTCGGGCCGGTTGACGAACGCGAGCGCCAGGGCCAGCCGCTGCCGCTGGCCACCGGACAGCGTGGCGAAGCGGGCGTCGGCCTTGTCGGCCAGCGCGAAGCGTTCGAGCAAAGTCTCCGGTGCGGTGCGCTCGCGATAGAACGCCCCGAACAGCCGCAAGGCCTCGCGCGGCGTAATCGCGTCCTGCAACGCGGAGGTTTGCAGGGCGACGCCGATTTTCTGTTTTGCCTCCCGCGGCTGCCGCCGCGCATCGAGCCCGCAGACCTGGAGTTCCCCGCGGTCGGCTTCGCGCAGCCCGATCAGGCATTCGAGCGTGGTGGTCTTGCCCGCCCCGTTGGGCCCGAGCAGCCCAAAAATTTCGCCTGCCGCGATGTCGAAGCTCACCCCGCGCACCGCCTCAACGGCGCCGTAGCGCTTCCAGAGATCGCGCACGATGACTTTGGCTGGCATGGGCTCAATCCGCATTTAGCCCAACGCAGCACCACTGCAACCAAAGGAACGGATTTGCCCACGGAACACACGGAACACACCGAATTCCAATTTCCTTCCGTGTTTTCCGTGTGTTCCGTGGGCTACCGGATTGATTGCCTGGGTAATCTTTTGGAATAGGATGCAGAGCCTCCGAAGCTGGGATGCTCACCCGGCCGAAACAAGCCGTTTGCGCATTTGCGCTTTTCCTGCGGGCCGGTCGTTGTTTCCCTCCACCCACCCCGCTTTACCGATGTTCCTCTTCCCCCGCTGGCTCCGCCCTGTCTTCGCCGTTGCACTGCCTTGCCTGGCAGCCGCGGTCGCATCCGCGCAAAACCGGCCACCCCCGGCCGCGGGCCGCCCTGTCACCCAAATCTACACCGAGCTCTGCCTCTCCTGCCACGGGCAAAAATGGGAAGGGGGACAAGCGCCGAGCATGCTCGACGACGTGTGGATGCACCCGAGCGACGACGAGGGGCTGACCCGGAGCATTCGCGACGGCTGGCCAGTCAACGCCATGCCCGGCTTCGGCGCCGTGCTCAACCCGCAGGAAATCCGCGCGATGGTCGTCTTTATCCGCGAATCGCGCGAGCGCGCCCGCGAGGCCAAGGCGCCCCCCGCGGTCAAAGCCGACGGCCTCGTGATCGGGAGCGCCCAGCACACCTTCAAGATTGAACGCGTCGCCGATGGACTGGAAACGCCGTGGGGCATCGGGTTCCTGCCCGATGGCCGGCTGATCGTCAGCGAGCGGCCGGGCCGGATCCGGATCATCACGCCGGGACGCGGGATCGTCGAAACCATTTCCGGCCTGCCGCCGATCTGGTTGAAACAGGATGGCGGCCTCCTCGATCTCGCCGTGCACCCGGACTACGCCCGCACCGGGTGGATTTACCTGGGCTTCAGCGAAGCCGGCGGCACCGCGCCCAACGCGTCGACCACCCGCGTCATCCGCGGCCGGATCCGCGACAGCAAGCTGGTGGATCAGGAAACGATCTTCCAGGCACCGCCGGCGCAGTATTGGGAAAGCAACACCCACTACGGCACGCGTTTCCTTTTCGACCGCGCCGGATTTTTCTATTTTTCCATCGGCGACCGCGGCCGGCCCGAACAATCCCAGGATCTCACCAGCCCCTATGGGAAACTCCACCGGGTGCGCGATGACGGACGCATCCCGTCCGATAATCCTTTTGTCGACCGGCCCGGCGCCGTGAAGTCGGTCTGGAGTTACGGCCATCGCAACCAGCAGGGCATCGCCCAGCACCCCGGCACCGGGGAGATCTGGACGACCGAGCATGGCCCGCGGGGCGGGGACGAACTCAACCTCACGGTGCGCGGCCGCAACTACGGCTGGCCGGTGATCACCTACGGGATGAACGATAACGGCACGCCGATCACCGACCTGACGGCCAAGGAGGGGATGGAACAGCCCATCACCTACTGGACGCCCTCCATCGCGGTGGCCGCGATCGAGTTCTACACCGGCGACAAATTCCCCGGCTGGAAAAACCAGCTCTTCGTCACCGCGCTGAAAGGCCGGCAGCTCCTGCGGCTTACCCTCGACGGAAACAAAGTCACGCAGCAGGAGATCCTCTTCCGGGATCTGGGCCGGGTGCGCGACGTCATCACCGGGCCCGACGGTTACCTTTATGTGGCGCTCAA
>JBKJRG010000279.1:0-3121 GCA_046594805.1 Opitutaceae bacterium
CGTTGCGCGGGATAGGAATAGTCGATCATCCCTATGGCAACGACTACTTCTATGCGGTGCACGGAGTGATGCTCGACTATTCCTATCCCGCGCAACGGACGCATGACGTGCTGCGCGTGGTCGACTGGCTTAAGGCCAACGGCCACACGGAGATTCACCTCGTCGCCCACGGGTGGGGCGCGATCCCGGCGACGTTTGCGGCACTGCTCTCGCCGCACGTCACGCAGGTGACCTTCAAGCAGGCGCTGACGAGCTTCAGCGCCGTGGCGGAGACCGAGGACTACCGCTGGCCGCTCTCGAGCATGGTGCCCGGGGCGTTGCGCACCTTCGATTTGCCGGACTGCTATCGGGCACTCGAGGCGAAACGGCTCGTGCAGCACGAGCCATGCGATGCGGCCCATGCGCCGGCCTGAATTACCATGTGTACCTACCTTGGCAGGTTCGCCCTGTGGTTGAGCGCCGCCACCTTCGCGTCCGGACGAAAAGCTGACGCTTTCCGCTCCGGACGATCGGCGGAGCGGAACGCGTGCGCGTTTCGGGATGGGGCGGGTGACGCTACGGCAACCGCAGCGGCTGCGGATCGGCTACCCATCCCGCCGGGCGCTGGCCGCGGCCGGGGCGGCAGAGATCACCGATTTCCGCGCGCGCGACCTCGGCCTGTTTCTGCAGCGCGGCAACCATCCCGGTCTGCGCCGCGGCGACGTTCTGCTTTTCGCCGGGATCGGTGACGACGTTGTAGAGGCGCGCGCCATCCGTCGCGTGCTCCACTTTACCGTTGCGTGCGCGGCGCTGGGCGAGGGGCAGATAGAGTTTCCAGGGCCCGGCACGCACCGCCTGGAGCTGATCCTGCGTATAGTAGTAGAACGCATCGTGCGGCGAGCGCGCGTCGGCAGCGCCGGAGAGCAGCGGCCAGATGTTTTTCCCGTCAATCGCATTTTGATTCGAGAGCGTTCCGTGCGTCAGCGCTGCAAACGTCGGGAGCAAATCCATCAGGGTCACGAGTTCCGCGCACACCTTTCCGGCGGGGACGCGCCCCGGCCAGCGGACGATGCCGGGCACCCGCATGCCGCCTTCCGCCACGGTATAGCCCGCCCCGCCCAGCGGGTGATTGCTGCCCTGCGGTGGCGTGCGTTGCGGAGCGCCGTTATCCGAGGTCCAGATGACCAGCGTGTGTTCGTCCAACCCCAGTCGTTGCAGCGCCGCGAGGAGTTGGCCGGCCGACCAGTCGAGTTCCTCCACCGCATCGCCCCACGGCCCGTTCTTCGAGCGGCCGCGAAAGGCCGGACTGGAGAAGGGTGCCAGCGTGCTCCCCGGCATGGCGTGCGCCAGATAGAGGAAGAAAGGGCGGTCGCGTTTTTCGGTGATGAAGCGGATCGCATCGGCGGTTTCCCGCACGGTGAGCGTGTCGCGATCGACCGGCGCCTCGATGACCGTTTCGTCGCGCAGCAGGGGCAAGGGCGGCCAGGGCTGCTCATCGCGCGGCGTCATGTCGTCGCTGTAAGGCACGCCCACATACGCGTCGAAACCCTGGCGCGTGGGGAGAAAAGGCGGCTGGTCGCCCAGGTGCCACTTGCCGATCATCATGGTGGCGTACCCGCGCGTCTTGAACATTTCGGCCATGGTCCATTCGTCGGGGTGCAGGCCAATCGGCTCGACTGGTTGCAGCACCGGGCCGCCGCGGGCATTGCGATGCAGATTCACCCGGGCGGGATAGCAACCCGTCATCAGCGCCGCGCGCGCCGGCGAACAGACTCCGCTGGCGGAATAAAGGTGGGTGAGTCGCGTTCCTTCGCGTGCCATCTGATCAAGGTGGGGCGTGCGGTGCAGCGTCGAGCCAAATGCGCCAATGTCGCCGTAACCGAGATTATCGCACAGCAGGAGGACGACGTTCGGCAGACGCTCGGCCGCCGCGGCCGGAGTCAGGGCGAGCAAGGCGAGCCATCCATGCCGGTAGAATGAACGGCTTCTCATGTTCGGCAGTCGGATTGCACACGAGCCCGTTGCGACCGCGATGTTTTTTTGAGGCCCGGTCGCGAACCCGAAACGCTCACGCGTTCCGCTACAACGGCCATTAGATAGCTACGGATCGCGGGGCCCCGGCTGGGGGTCGCCCGCCATCACCCACGCGGTATTGAAATGGGCGTGCTTGATCGATTTCGACCGCGGCTTACCGCCGGCGTCCACCTCGTGGCCTTTTTCCAGGTGATAGCTGTACGTGGCGTGCAAAGTCCCGTCGCGCGCTTGGATGATGCTCGGATAATGGAACCGGCCGACGTCCTCGGCCGTGAGTTCGAGGTGCCGCTTCCACTTCCATGATTTTCCTTCGTCGTCGGAAATCTGCACCGCCAGGCTGTGCCGGCCGCGCTCAATGTCATTGCTGATCAGCACCCAATGCCCGTTGCGCAGCGACGTGATCTCCGCGCCCGCACCCGGATTGGGCAGATCGCTGTCGGTCACCGGCGACCAGGTTTCGCCGCGATCGCGCGATTCGCTTTGGAGCAGCCGTTTCGGCGGCGGGCCGTTGTCGCGCATGAGCGTGTAGAGCGACCCGTCTTTGCGCTGCACGATGCTCGGCTGGATGTTTCCCGCCCCAATCAGCGGCGTGCTGGTGTGCCAGGTTTGCCCCCAGTCATCGCTGATGTTCATCAGCGAAAACGAAAACCCGTCCGAATAGAGCGGGACGATGAGCCGCTTCCCTTCCAGGACGAAAGGATGGGCGCGAGTGAACCACCCAATCCGGCGCGTCAGCTTGTCCGCGGTCTGGTTGCGCAGTGACGCGAGCCATGCCTCCACGCGCTGGCCGCGTTCCGCCCCGAGCGCGGATTTGTCCAAGGTGGCCGCCATGTGCCCGGCGTAGGCGTCGACCGCCGCCTCGAACTCGGGCCCGGGCGTGACATGCATCACCTCGTTGACCTCCCACTGCGGCGCGCCGTCGCCGGTGTACTTCGTGGCGATGCGATACTTCATCAGCGCCGTCTCCCACTTATTGGCGAGGATGGTGGGCCACATCAGCCACAGCCGTTGCTGCGGGTCGATGAACATGGCGCAGTTCGTGTCTGGATAACCGGGCGTATCAGCCATCGTGAAACGCGGGCTCCACGTTTTCGCCCCTTTGCGCAGG
>JBKJRG010000711.1:0-4608 GCA_046594805.1 Opitutaceae bacterium
GACGAGAAAATTGCCTGTCCCGGTGAACGGGTCGAGGAAGTGGACGCCCGCGTCGCCCAGCTCCTTGCCAAACTCCTTTTTCAGCAGCTCACGGATGCTCGCGATCATGAAGCGGACGATGGACGGCGGCGTGTAAACGATGCCCATCGTGTCGGCGACTTTCACGGCGAAGCCCTGGAAGAATTTCTCGTAAACGGTATTCAGGAATTTCTGTTTCTCGGAGAAATCGTCGATGACGGCGGCGGCGCTCTCGATCGCGAGATAGAAGCGGTCGAGTTTCCTGAGGAAGTCGGCGCGGGAGAAATGGCCCGAGGCGAGCGCGTCGATCACCTTTTCGATTTCGACGGCGACGACGTTGCGGCGGGTGAAGTCGGGGTTCTTGAAGACGGAACCGAAGAGGCGCGCGGTGAGGAGATGCTGGATGAGCATCTCCTCGATGGCGGAGTCGGCGAGCGAGGGGTTGATGGCGGCGCGGCAGAGCGCGGCGAAGTCGTTGAAGGCGGCGACGAATTTTTTGTTGGGCACGGTGCCGACCGTGCCGCGGGCGCGCTGGATGACCTCGCTCACGCTCTTGCCCAGCTCGGCGACGCGTTCGCGAAACTCCTCGGTGGCGCGCTCCCAATCGGCGATCACGGGCTCGGTGTAGGCGAAAAACTTCGCGAGGATTTCGCAGAGTTGCTCGGGCTTCGTGTCGAGAGCGCAGTCGAGCGCGACCTTGCCGTCCTGCACGAGGATGGCGCGGCGGGGTTGCCAGAAAATCGTGTTTTTCGCGGGATAGCCGAGCTTGAGCTTGGCGCGCATCTCGACGGCGAGATCGTCAGCGTCATCCTTGGCCTCGATCACGCCGTGGGGAATGCGGTAGGTGTCGAGGAGGACGGCGTCGAGACGGAGCGGAGCGGCGCCTTTGCGGGAGACGGAGTATTCGCGGACGAGCGTCCACTTGAGCGGGCCGGCACAGTGCTCGATGAGCGTGTGCCACGCTTCGCGGACGGCGGTCTCGTGTTTCGCGCCGACGTTGGCGAGCTGCGCGAGGGCGAGGGCGTAGGCGCGGACCGGGGCGTGCGTGGGCTTGAGGGCGAAATTCGCGTTAGCCATCGACGCGCGAGGATGAAATGCGCCTCTCGGCGATGGCAAGCGCGCTATCCCTTCAATGCGCCGCGCGGCACGCGCTGCACGCGCACGAATTTCGCGCGGAATAAATCCTCAAGGGTTTCCCGGACTTCGGCGGGGATCTGTTCCACCAAGGTCGCCAGGGCTGGCAACGGCTTCGCGTCGATTTCCTCCGGTTCGGGACCGTTGGGCTTGGCCGCGGCCGGTCGGACCGTTTCGCCGCGCTCACGCGCTTCCCCGAGAAACCCGGCCTCACTCGACTCATCAAAGACGGGCGGACCGCCCTCGTCGCTCGTCCCGGCCGCTGCGAGAGGGCGTTGGTCCCGCACTTCCGCCAACGGCTGCACTGCCGCGACGACCACTCGGGCCGACTCTGCCGCCGGTGCGGTGGCGGCCAAAGGCACCACTACAGCGTCGGCGCGGCCCAAGGCCTGGCTCAGCCGCGCCTCAAGCTGATCGATCAGCCCTTTTTTTTTTCGCCGGCGCCAGCCGGAGTGTCGGGCGAATCCTCCGCCAGCGCGGCCAGTTCCTTGATCAGGCTGTCGATCGCCCGCGCCCGACTCGCGTCCACGGCCTTTAACAAGGTCACTTCAAAATTGATCTTCTCCGCCAGGCCCAGCTTCACGTTGCCCTCCCCTTCGCGCAGCCCGTCGAGCATCCGCGTCAGTTGTTCGGTGGTCATGCTCACGCCGCCGAGCGCGACGCTCTTGCCGCCTTGCGCGATCGCGTCGAGCAGGGCGACCCGGACCTGCGCCTGCAGGTCGACCAGCAGGCGCACCAGATCGCGGCCCGCCGCGTCACATTCATCGACCAGCGCGACGATCTTCTTGTGGTCCCCGCCGGCCACGGCGGTCGCGAGGGCGGCCACTTTTTCGCCGGCCACCAGGCCGTAGACATCGAGCACATCGGGCTCGGTGATCTCCGCGCCGCAAAAAGAAATCATCTGGTCGAAAATCGACTGGGCGTCGCGCATGCCGCCATCCGCGAGCCGGGCGATGCAGGTCAGGGCGCCATCCGTCACCTTGATCTTCTCCTCCTTCGCGATTTTTTTCAACCGCTCGACGATGAGATCGTTCGGGATCGGCTTGAGGTCGAAGCGCTGGCAACGCGAAACAATCGTCGGGAGCACCTTCTGCGGATCGGTGGTGGCGAACACGAACTTCACGTGGGCGGGCGGCTCCTCGAGCGTCTTGAGCAGCGCGTTGAACGCCGCGGCCGAGAGCATGTGCACCTCGTCGATGATGTAGATCTTGAACTTCCCCTGCGCCGGCGCGTAGCGCACGGTTTCGCGCAGGTCGCGCACCTGGTCGACGCCGTTGTTCGAGGCGCCGTCGATTTCAATCACGTCGAGGTGCGAGCCCTCGGCGATCGACACGCACGCCGGATCGTTCACGTCGAAATCCGCCTTCGGGCCCCCGGTGCAATTGAGTGCCTTCGCAAATATCCGCGCGGTCGAGGTCTTGCCCGTGCCGCGCGGGCCGACGAAAAGATAGGCGTGCGCGATCCGGCCGCGGGTGATGGCGTTAGTCAGCGTGCGCACCACGTGATCCTGGCCCACCAGGTCGGCAAACGTCTGGGGCCGCCACTTGCGGGCGATGACTTGGTAGGCGGACATGAAGGGCGGAAGGACCGGAAGGCGGAAGGGCTGAAACCGGAGAATCCAAGCTGCCACGGCGCGGGCGAGGAAATTTTCAGCCTTTCCACTTTTCCGCCCCCCTCCGCCTTTTCAAAAATAGTGGCCAGGCACTCCACGGCACTAAGAGAACGTCGTTACCGTTGCTACCTTCCGGTCCTGGCGGAGTTCACGCGCCTGCTCATGCATGGCACCTGGCCGGCGCGAACCATGCCCCCGGTCACGGTCGGCGCAACTCCTAACTCGGGATTGTTTTGGTGTCTCCGAAGCGCGAGCAAGCTCGCTACCTGCGAACCCGGGTTTGAGAAATCCGCGCTCGTTCAGCTCGGGGGCCGCGGCGGTTTGGGCCGCTGGTCCTGCTTGCGGCCGCCCTCACCCGGAACGGGATCGCCCCGCTTCTTTCGCTCCTCGGCCACCCGCTCCTGCATTTTTTTCTTCATGTCCTCGAGCTCGGCCCGCTGTTCCGGCGTGAGGGACGCGGCCACGTCGGCATACATCACTTCCATCACGCGCGTGGTGTCGTGCAGGTTTTCCCGGCGCAAACGCTGCAGTTCCTCGGTGGCGCGGGCGACCACCGGCTTGATTTTTTCCCTTTGGTCGACGGTGAGATTGAGGCGCTGCGTCATCTGCCGCATGATGGCCGGCTGAATCTGCGCCGGGGGCGGCGGACCCCGGGGCGGCCGCTGCCCCGGCAACGGGGGGGGATTCACCGGGGGCGGCACGGTGGCCAGCGCGCGCCGGTCACCGCTGCGCAAAGTGAAGAACCCGCCAAAAACCGCGCCTGCCATGAAAACGCAGACGAAGGCGAGGATGACTTTCCAGGGCTTTTCCATCAATCGGCCGAGATATCGAGCACGATGGCCACGGCGTCATCGGCCGGGAGCATCTCGTCGTCGAGCGACGCAACGGCGCCCCCGCCCTTCATGTCCCCGTAATTCAGCGCCATGCTGAGCAGCGCGAGCAGTCCGGCCACGCCCACCGCGCGGAGGGAAAATCGTTCGAGCAGCGAGACCATCCGGCGTTCCGGCCACGCGGCCAGCGCGGCCACTCGCGTGGCAAAGCCGTAGGGCGCGGAGGTGTCCCGATCCTCGGGAGCCCGGCGAGCCGCGGCGATGAGGCGGGACCAGGGGTGGCGGGGGTCATTCAAGTTCATGAGCGTTCTTTTTTCTTAAGTTCTTGAAAAAGCTTCTGCAACTTCCGACGCGCGCGAAAAACGCGGACTTTGACCAAGGACTGGTTCCAGCCCGTGAGGAGGGCGATTTCGGCGATGGTCTTTTGTTCGAGGTCGAGGAGCCGGATGACTGTCTGGTCGTCGGGTTTGAGCTGCTCGATGAGCTTGTGGACAAGCTCGTGGGCCGCCAGCGCGTCGTTGGCCGCGACGTCGTTCTCGTTGGTCATCACCGCATCCAGCACCTCCGCCTCGTTTTCGGAAAGGTCGGCCCAGCGAAACTCGGGCCGCCTCTTTTGCGCTCGCAGGTGGTCGATGCAGGTCGTCACCGCGATCCGCGAAACCCAGTGGGAAAACGGCACGGCGCCCTGAAATTGTCCCATGCGCGTGAACATTTTCATGAACACCTCTTGCGCCAGGTCTTCTTCGGCGACCCGGCGCGGCAGGTGCGAACGCACAATGCGTATGACCATGGGGTAAAGATGATCCACCAAATCGCGCGCTGCCGCCTGATCGCGCTGGCGCACCCGGTCGAGGCAGCCAGCCAGATCAAACGGCAGGACGTCGTCATCAGGCATGGGCGGATGGAGGCAAGGACATGCACGTCAGGCAAGACGCGCCTTGGTCCAGAGGGTTACAGGCCGATGCTGGGCGCATCTGCCGTTTGGCGGTGGATCGCACCTGTATCTGTAGGCAG
>JBKJRG010000823.1:0-3740 GCA_046594805.1 Opitutaceae bacterium
CCATGCCTTTCACTGATCCGCAGGGGGTTCCGGCTGCGACCTATCGATTGCAGCTGCGTCAGGAGTTTCCTTTCGCGGAAGCGGGCCGGCTCCTGCCATATCTCCACCAACTAGGGGTCGGCCACTGCTATTGTTCGCCGATCCTGATGTCGACGCCCGGGAGCACCCATGGCTACGACGTCAACGATTACCGCCGGATCGATCCGGAGCTGGGGGGCCGGCCGGGCTTCGAGGCGTTTGCACGGCAACTGAAGGAGCACGAGATGGGGCTGTTGCTCGACTTCGTGCCCAATCACATGGGCATCAATGGCGGTCGCAACCCATGGTGGCTCGACGTCCTCGAATGCGGGCCCGCGTCGCCCTTCGCGGAATTTTTCGACATCGATTGGAACGACCGCGCCGGCCGGGTCCGCGTCCTGGTTCCCATCCTCGATAATCATTACGGCGTCGTGCTCGAACAGGGGCGGTTCACCCTCGTCTATGACGGCGGAGAGTTCGCGCTCGCCTATGAAAGCATGCGCTTTCCCGTGTCGCCGTCGACGTACGCCGAGCTCCTCGGGAGTGTCTCTGGCCGGGACGACGAATCGCGCGACAAACTCCGCCCCCTGGCCGACATTTTTCACGCGCTGCCCCAGGGCCGGACCGCCGAGGAGCCAATCGGCCGGCGGAAGCGCGATGAACTGAAACGGCAGCTGGCGGCGATCACTGATGGTGCGCCCGCCATCGCCGCTGCCATCCAGGCCGAGCTGACGGAAATCAACGGGCATGCCGGCGATCCACGCAGCCTGGACCTGCTCGACGGCATCATCAGCGAACAGCATTACCGGCTCGCGCACTGGAAGGCGGGCGCGCACGAGGTGAACTACCGCCGCTTCTTCGCGATCGACAGCCTGATTGGTCTCAAGATGGAGAATCAGCGGGTGTTCGATGAGGCGCACCGGTTGGTCGGCGAGCTCATCCGGGGGAACCTGGTCGCCGGCCTGCGCATCGATCACATCGATGGGCTGCGTAATCCGCTCGAGTACCTCGAGCGATTGCAGACGCTCGCCCTGAAGGATCAGGCCGCAACGACGACTCCCTTTTACGTCGTGATTGAGAAGATTGTCGAAGGCGAAGAAGAGATCGATCGCGCCTGGCCGACTCATGGCACCACGGGGTATGAGTTCATCAGCCAGGTCGCGGAGCTTCTGGTGGATCCCGCGGCAGAGGAAAAGCTCACGCGGCTCTACGTGGATTTCAGCGGGGAGAAGGCCAATCTGGCGGACGTCATCTACGGGGAAAAGCGGCTCGTCCTGGAGGAAACCTTCGCGAACGCCGTGAGCCAGCTCGGCTACCAGCTCGCGGAACACCTTGCCGGCGATCGCCGCTGGCGGGATCTCACCCGGCATGAGTTGACCATCGCCGTGCGGGAAATCATGGCCGCGATGGGCGTCTATCGCATCTACCGCCGGATGAACGCCGAGTGCCGGCCCGAGGACACGCAGGAGATCGAACGGGCCTGCGCCGCGGCGCTGCAACGCAACCCGCGCCGCGATCGGCAGCCGTTCGAGCTGGTGCGCGACGTCCTGATTGGGCGCTATCCGCCGCCCTCCGCCACGCCGGAATTTCGCGCGGCAATTTGGCGCTGGGTGCTGACCTGGCAGCAATACACCGGGGCGGTGATGGCAAAGTCGGTCGAGGACACGACGTTTTACGTCTACAATCGCTTCATCGCGCTCAACGAGGTCGGAGGAAATCCCGGTGCCTTCGGCGGGACCGTGGCGCGTTTTCACGAGGCGACGGAGCGGCGGAGGGCGCTCACCCCGCACACCCTGCTCGCGAGCTCGACCCACGACACAAAAATGGGCGAGGACATGCGGGCGCGGCTGTATGTGCTTTCCGAAATACGCGACGAGTGGGCGGAGTGGGTCGTCGAATGGCGCGAGCTCAACCGCCGGAACAAGAACTGGGTGGAGGGGCGGCTCGCCCCCGACTCGAATGAAGAGTACCGGTTCTACCAGACATTAATCGGCTGCTGGCCCATGGAAATGCTTCAGCCGGATGACGCGTTTCGGCAGCGACTGGTCGATCACATGCGGAAGGCGATCAACGAGGCACGGCGCAATACCCACTGGATCCATCCCAGCGAGGCTTGGACCGAAGCGTGCGACCGGTTCGTCACCTCCCTGCTTACCCCGGCCACGGGCGCCAAGTTTCTCGCCAGCTTCCAACCCAAGGCGCAACGCGTCGCCCACCTTGGCGTCATCAACTCGCTCTCCCAGCTCGCGCTCAAAATCCTGACCCCGGGCGTGCCGGATTTCTACCAGGGTTCCGAGTTATGGAATCTCAGCCTCGTCGATCCGGACAATCGCCAGCTGGTCGACTGGACCGGCCGCGAGGAGTCGCTGGCAGCGAACAAGCAGCAGCCCTGGCGCGAATTGCTGCGGAGCTGGCGCACGGGCGGGATCAAACTAAGGCTGACCCACGATTTGCTGCAGTTTCGGCGGCAGCATCTCCCGTTGTTCCAACAGGGGGATTACGAGCCCCTCGAGGCCCAAGGCCGATTCGCCGATCGGCTCGTGCTCTTCAGCCGCCGGCATGGCAGCGACGTCATGCTCACCGCCGTTCCCCGGCTGACCGCCGCGATGGGGTGTCCTCCGCTCGGGCTCGTCTGGGAAGACACGGCCGTCGAACTCCCGGGAGCGAATGGCCCCTGGCGTGATGTTCTGACCCAGCAGGAGTTTGGTCCGGGTCAGTCGCTGCCGGTGGCCGAACTCTTCCGCGACCTGCCCTTCGCCGTGCTCAGTGCCACAAAGTAAAATGGGGGTCGCGCTTTTTACTGCGCGGTCGGGCGGATCGCCCGAACAAGGCTTGACCGCAGATTTCGCAGAGAGCGCAGATGGCCAAGCCAATTCGTGCACGAACCCTGGGATTGGGTGACTTTATCTGCGTTCATCTGCGCCATCTGCGGGTGCTCGGGTTTGTTCACTCCTGCCACAAGGATCGGCCATGGCGCAGTCGTCCGGCGCAGCGCCGAAGCGGAAAAGCATCCTACAGCCGGGTGGGGAGCCGCGGCCAGGCTGGCCCGACCGCCACGCCGACCCCGGCCGCCCGAAAATACAATCCGCATAAAGCGGACTCCACCTGCCCCCGTCACTCGAGACGGGCTTGTTCAACCGGAGTCCTGTGTCGGCTGCTGCGACACAGAACTCTCAGAGTTAGCCGGTTCGTTCACTCGATGTGAGGATTTCCCTGTCGTAATGACGCACGCCAGATGGCTACGCCGTAGCAGAATGCGATCCCCAAACCGAGAGATAACAACGCCAACGCTGCGAACGAAGGACTCTTGAGCTGGCGCTCACCTGGGGCCGAGAACATGAAGAAGGGGAATGCTGCTATCGCAGCCATCGAGGTGATCGTGGGCGCTCCGATCAGAAAAGCCGCCTTCTTGGTCTTGTCGACATGCTGGGCAAGATAGCCTGCCAAGCAAAGTGCTGGAAGGAGGCAAAGCGGTGCGACGATTCGTGAAAGCCACGGAGTCGCGACTTGACCATCGAGCATCACGCACAGCATTACGGCGGCTCCGAGCAGTCCAAGGAAGCATCGTCCGATAGCACGTCTTCGCATGCTCATGTTTTTTGGCTAACGTTCAAGATGAGCCACGCCGGGCAAATTACCACGGAGTTTCGCCTGCGGGAAAAGCGACCGAAGCACCCCCAGCCCCGGCGTTGGCTCTGGCGTCTGGTTCGGCGACTGGGAGT
>JBKJRG010000923.1:0-2688 GCA_046594805.1 Opitutaceae bacterium
GGGCGTTGTTGATCTTGTGCGCTCCGGTGTGCAGCAAGTCCTCGCGCTTGAGATAAATTTTTGCCCCACCGCAGTGAGCGGTAAGCCGCTCGGCAAAATACAACTCCGTCGGCCGCCCGGCGAACTCCTTCAGATGATGCCGCAACTCCTGCTGGAACGCCGGATCCTTCCGTGCCGACTCGTACTCCGCGCCCAGTTCCTGCAGCGCCGTCATCAACGTCTCCGGCACGAACACGCCGCCGTAAGGCCCGAAATGCCCGCCGGCATCGGGCAGCGAGAACCGATCAACGGGCGACGAGACGGTCGTGGCTGCAGGCATGGAAGAGCCAGAGTGAGTCCCGGCCCGCCGCGGATGCAAACCGCTTTTCCATCACCGCCCCGCCCGGTCCGTTGTCATCCATTGGATGACAACGGCCGCCGCGTGGGCGGGGCGGGTGACAGACCGCGGTTCACACCCGCCGCACCGTCACTAGCGTGAAATCATCGCGTTGCGGAGCTTCTCCCACGAAACGCTGGATCGACTCGAGGATCCCATCGTTGATCTCCCGCACGTGGCGTTGATGGAGCGAGCGCACCGCGTCGGCCAGCCGCGCACTGGAAAATTCCTTGCCCTCGTCATTGGGTGCCTCGTTTAGCCCATCGGTATAAAGCACGAGGAGATCGCCAGTGGAAAAAGGCTCCACATGATCCACCACGATGGTGGAAAACAACTCGTCCGGCACCATGCCGAGGGCCATTCCCTCCGAGGGGATGAACCGCGCCTCGACCGTGGCCGGGCCCGGGTCACGCCGCACCAGCAGGGGCAGTTCGTGTCCTGCCCGGGCAAAGGTGACCTGGTTGGCCGCGGTATCGATCACGGCGTAGAGCATGGTGACATACAGGCCGGCCTCGATGTCGCTCGAGAGCGCCTGGTTCAACTCGCGCACCGCCTGGGCGGGAGAGGTGTGCCGGGGCGCGATTTGCCGGAGGTTGGTGCGGGTGATCGCCATGAGGAGCGACGCGGGAATTCCTTTGCCGGAAACGTCGGCCACCGCGATGCCGAGCCGGGTGCCCGACAACGGGAAAAAATCATAGAGATCGCCGCCGACTCGCTGTGCCGGCGCGTAGCGCGCATCGATGGCCAGGCCGGCAAAATGGGCCAGCGACCGCGGCAGCAGCATCTGCTGGATTCCGCTGGCAATCGAGAGATCGAGATCGAGTTGTTTCTTCTCGATTTGCAGGTGCAGGAATTCCGCGTTGTGCAGCGCGAGGGCCGCCTGCTCCGCCAGCGATTGCATCAGGGTGAAGTCAGCCTCGTTGAACAGGTGTTCGCCGGCCGGGTTGGTGACGGCCAGCACGCCAAAAAATCGTTGGCGGAAAACCAGTGGCACCACGATGACCGAGCGCACCGCCAGGGCCGGGTCGTCGTGCTTCACCATCCGCTGGTCTGCGGCCGCATCCACCAGCAGTTCACCGCGGCGGCTCTCCGCCACTCGGCCGACGATCCCCTCGCCCACCGGGAATTCTTCCGATTTCAAAACCTGCTCGATGAACTTGGAGCGGGTCGTGGGCCGGCCCTTCATCGTTTGGGAGAACGGCCGGTGCGGGGGGAAAAGCCCCTCGACCGCGATGCCGCGCATGGTGTTGCGCTCGGTGCGCTCGAAGATGCAGGCACTCAACGCGCCCGTGCAAAGAATCGCGGCGTGCACAATCCGTTGCTGCAACTCCTGCCGCGAGAGGCCCTCGCCCAGCGCGACCGTCATCAGGTGCATGAAATCGAACAACCGCTGCCGGTCCTGCGCGAGCTTCTGGTTTTCCCGCACCACGCGGTCCGCCTCGCGGCGCGCCGCCGCCAGCGGCACGAGCATCCCGAGTATCCCCAGCAAAAGTCCGATCAACAGATACCACGCCATGAACCGTGGGTTGTGGCAGCGCGGGAGATCCTCGGCAATCGAAGAGTGGTGCGACGCACCCAGCGGGATTGGACTCCCTGCGACTGCCACCACCACGCGGCGGCGCTGGCCAAGCGCCGGGATCCGGCGGAGCGGCGGTTTTCAACCGCCGTTGACCGCTCCAGCGACCGGTAAGCCCCCCTACTTCTGCTCCACCCGGTTCCGCAGGAATGCGAGCACGTCCTGGAACTTCGAGCGGTTGGCCTCGTCTGCGCTCACCAGGTTTTCATGGGCCTCAAGCACCATGCGCGCGTTCTCAACCTCCGTCACTTTCGGCGCCTCCAGCGCCGTCTGGCACTTCTCGAGACCGGACGCGGCGCCCCCGGCATCGAGCGTCAGCAGCCGGTGCAGCCCAAGATTGCGCATTAACTCGAGATTGCGCTGACCCACCCGCGCCACCACCAGCGAACCGCCCGGCGCATTCTTGCGCAATTCCAACGCCGCCCCCGCCAGGACGCCAAGGAACGTGCTGTCCATGCTGGCACAATGCTGAAAATCCAGGACGAAGTGCGTTTTGCCGCGGCGCAACATCTCTCCGATGAAGTCCCGCAGGCAGGCACTGTTCTGGAAGCTGGCTCGCCCTTCGACGCGGACGACGACCGGGTCGGAGTACGCATCGACCAGGAAAACCGGTTTGCTGGCGGAATCGGGCATCACAAAAAAATAATCGGCCGCTGGGGCCGAGGCGGAACAGTCGCCGGATTATCGGACACCGCAAGCGCCGCGCCGGACTTTGTCCGGTCCGGTTCCGTTTCCG
>JBKJRG010000257.1:0-7138 GCA_046594805.1 Opitutaceae bacterium
GCAGGCCGACGCCGGCACCTCCCGCAAATACGGCGGCACCGGCCTGGGCCTGGCCATCAGCCGGGAACTGGCGGTCCTGCTCGGCGGCGAGATCAAGCTCGCCAGCGTTCACGGGCAGGGCAGCACCTTCACGCTGTTCCTCCCCGTGCGCTACTCGGGTGCGACGGGCGCTCACAGCGCCCCGAGCGCGACCAACGAACCGGCCGCCGCGCGCGAACTGCGCGTCCTACCCGTCGCCCGCGACGAACACATCGAGGATGACCGCGCCACCATCGAGCCCGGTGATGCCGTCTTCCTGATTATCGAGGACGACCCGCATTATGCGCGGATTCTCCTGGGCCTCGCGCGGGACAAGGGTTTCAAGGGCATCGTGGCCGCCAAGGGGGCCATGGGCCTGTCGCTCGCGCGGCAGTTCAAACCCGCGGCCATCTCGCTCGATATTTTCCTGCCCGACATGCTCGGGTGGACGGTGCTGAACCAACTCAAGCTGGATTCGACCACCCGGCATATTCCCGTCCAGATTGTCACGCTCGAGGAAGAGCGCCAGCATGGTCTCGCGCACGGCGCGTTCTCCTACCTGGTCAAGGCACCGACCACCGATACCCTCGAGGTGGCCTTCGACCGGATCAAGGACTTCACCAACCCGCGGACGAAGCGGCTGCTCGTGGTCGAGGATAACGCGATCGAGCGGCAGTCCATCGTGGAGCTGCTCGGCCACGAGGACATCGAACTGGTGACCGCCGGCACCGGCAGCGAAGCCCTGGCGTCGATGCTCGACCGGCCCTTCGACTGCGTGGTGCTCGACCTGCGCCTGCCCGACATGACCGGGTTCGAGTTGTTGGAGAAGATCCATGCCGAGCCGGCGCTGGCGGGCGTGCCCGTGGTGGTCTTCACCGGCAAGGATCTCAGCACCGCTGAACAAGCGCAGCTGAAGACGATGGCGAAGAGCATCGTCCTGAAAGACGTCCAGTCCCCCGAGCGGCTCCTGGACGAGACCGCGCTGTTCCTCCATCGCGTGGTCACCAACCTCCCGATTGAGAAGCAACGGATGCTGGACCAGCTGCACAGCTCAAAGGAAATCCTGCGGGGTCGCAAAGTGCTCGTGGTGGATGACGACGCGCGCAACATCTTTGCCCTGACGTCTCTGCTCGAGAATCAGGAAGTGGAGGTGCTCAGCACCACCAACGGCCGCAATGCCATCGAGATCATCCAAAACACGTCCGATCTGAGCCTGGTGCTCATGGATATCATGATGCCCGAAATGGACGGTTACGAAACCATGCGGGAAATCCGGCAGGTGCCGGAATTTCGCTCCCTGCCGATCCTCGCGCTCACCGCGAAGGCGATGAAAGGCGACCGGGAGAAGTGCCTCGACGCCGGCGCCAGCGACTATATTGCCAAGCCGGTGAACACGGACCAACTCCTGTCCTTGATGCGGGTGTGGCTCTATCGCTGAACCCCCCATGGATCATCCCATCAACATCCTGATCGTGGACGATGAGCCGAGGAATCTCACCGTCCTCGAAACCGTCCTGGACGATCCGTCGTACCGGTTTTTCCGCGCGGAATCCGCCGAGCAGGCGCTGCTCGCGCTGGTCGCCGAGGAATTCGCGCTGCTGATCCTGGACATCCGCATGCCCGGCATGACCGGCTTCGAGCTGGCCAAGCTCATCAAGGAGCGGAAGAGAACCTCCCGGGTGCCGATCATCTTCCTCACGGCGTATTACAGCGAGGATCAGCATGTGCTGGATGCCTACGGCAGCGGCGCGGTGGATTACCTGCACAAGCCGGTCAACGCCCCCATCCTCCGGTCCAAGGTCGCCGTCTTCGCGGAACTGCACCGCAAAAACCGCGAAGTCGAGCAGATCAACCGCACCCTGGTCGCCGAAGTAACGGAGCGCCGGATCGCCCAGGAGAAACTCAGCGAGACCGTGGAGGAATTGGAAGTGTTCTCGTACAGCCTCGCCCACGATCTCCGCGCGCCGTTGCGCTCCCTGCAGGGATTCGCCGGCATTCTCCTCAGCGAACATGTTGAACGGCTCGACGAGCAAGCGCGCACTTACCTTCGACGCATTTCCGTCTCAGCCCACCGGATGGACGCCCTGGTCCGTGATATTCTGAATTACAGCAAAGTGGCGCGGGGCGACCTGACCCTGCGGCCCATCAATGTCGGCCAATTGATTGAGGAAGTGGCGGCCGTCTATCCCGCGCTTCAGGCTGCCGCGGCGGAAATCAAGGTGGAAAGTCCGCTGCCTCTCGTGCAGGCCAACGAGGCCGCCCTGACCCAGATTGTTTCCAATCTGCTCGGCAATGCGGTCAAATTCGTTGCGGCCGGCGTTCGACCCCGAGTCACGGTGCGGGGCGAGGAAAACAACGGTTGGGTGCGCCTTTGGTTCGAGGACAATGGCATCGGGATCCCGAAAGACGCCCACGCACGGCTGTTCACGCTGTTCATGCGACTGCAGCGAGCCGAGGATTACGAGGGCACGGGAATTGGACTGGCGATTGTGCGTAAAGCCGCCGCCCGCATGGGGGGAACGGTGGGCGTGGAATCCGCTGCCGGAGCGGGTAGCCGGTTTTGGGTGGAACTCAAAAAGGCCCATGTTCCGGGAGAAACCGCCGAAGCTAACGGGAGGCCTCGAACGGCTTTTCAACTCTGAACCCAACATGAAAATTGCGCCAAATGTCCGGCTCCGACGTTTTACGATGGATTCGGCGGCACACGGCTTTCACCGGGTTGATGGTCGTCGTGCTGACCTCGTCTGACCACGCATCCGATATCCGCGATTCATACGCGCTCGGAGCCAACTCATTCCTGAGCAAACCGGCCGATCCCGAGAGTTTGACGGAACTGGTTCAGGACGTTGTGAAATACTGGCTGAAGAAAAACGTCGTGCCCGGTGCGGGTAACGGAGGAGCCGCACCCGCCAGTCAGCCGTCGGGCTGAGCCGGATCCATTCAATCAAGATATCTGAATTTGCCCACAGAACACACTGAACACACGGAAGAGAAACGGCAGGAAGGTTCGTGGGTCGGACTGGAAGGGCGAACCGGTTGTTGAATGAGGTTTATCCCCGCCAAACAGGTGCAATCTATTCATTCCGTGTGTTCGGTGTGTTCCGTGGGCAGTTCTCTTCTGCATGGTTGCGGCTGAGCGGCGCGGCCCGCTTCGATCGGAGCCTGCCCCGGAAACTATTTCGCCGGCTGGACGAGAATCTTTCCGGCGGCGGCGAGACTGAGGGCCGGCGTGCGAGTGCCGATTTTTTTCAAGGTTACCAACCCGCCGGCGAGATTGCGGTCGGTGACTCGCACCGTGGCCCCCGGCAGCAGTCCGTTCTGCTCGGCGAAGTGCAGGAATTCCGGTGACTGTTCGGTGATGCGGACGATCCGGAGCGGCCGGTCGGTGACGCAGGTGGCGAGCGTGGCGTAGACCTGGGTGTCGATTTTTCCCCCGCGACTCGGAATCGGGTCGCCATGCGGGTCACTCGTGGGATGACCCAGGAGCGCATCGAGCCGGTCGAGCACAGCGTCGGAGATGGCGTGTTCGAGCTGTTCGGCTTCCTCGTGGACTTCGGACCAGTCCATCTTCAGCACGTTGACGAGAAAAGTTTCCACCAGGCGATGTTTGCGCAGCACGGACAGCGCGACGCGACGGCCCTCACTGGTCAGCCGGACGCCGTGCCGCGGCTGGTGTTCGAGCAGGCCCTCGTCGGCAAGTGCTTTTACCATGGTGGTGACGGTGCCGGGAACGACATCCAGCGCGCCGGCAATGGCGCCCATGGAGACCAGGTCGTCGCCGCCCTCGGACAGGAGCAGGACGTGCTTGAGATAGTTCTCGACGGTGATCGTCGCCATGAAGCGACAACCAACACCGATCGCGTATTTGAAGCAACTAAAGATTCATTTTGACTATTCAAACTATCGACGTAATAACCTTCGTCGATTCCCTATGTCGAACCGACTTTTTCCCGTTCTCCGCCTTGCAGCGCTCCTGGCTGGCCTGCACGCCAGTGCCTCGGGAGCAGCCGCGCAGCCCTGGGGAAAAGCCGAGTCGAACAAGGCCGCCTTCACGCTCTTCAACCCGACGCCCGCCGGCCTGATGCGGGAGCTCTCGACCGATCGGCCGGACCAGACGGAAAGCGCCTACACGGTGGATGCCGGGCATTTTCAGCTCGAGATGGATTTCGTGAATTACACCCACGACCGTGACACCAAGGACGGTGCGGATCTGCGCAGCCAGGCCTGGGTGTTCGCGCCGCTGAACCTGAAGCTCGGCCTGCTCAACAACGTCGACCTGCAGCTGATGCTGGACCCCCAGGTGCGAGTGCGCATCGAGGATCGCGTGGCGCGGATTACCTGGAAAGCGTCGGGGATTGGCGATGTCACGACGCGGCTCAAAATAAACCTGTGGGGCAATGATGGCGGCAAGACCGCGTTGGCGCTGATGCCGTTTGTGAAGTGGCCGTTGTCCGCCTCTCGCCTGCGCAATGGCAAGTCCGAAGGCGGGCTTATGATTCCACTCGCGATCGAACTGGCCGGCGGCTGGGGCATGGGTCTCATGACGGAGCTCGATTTCGTGCGCAACGACGCGAATTCCGGGTACGACCGCGAATGGGTGAATTCCGTCACGGTCAGCCGCGATCTAGGCGAGAGGGTCGGCGGCTATGTTGAATTCTTCACCGTGACTGGCAGCGCCCCGGGATTCAAATGGCAGGGCCAGCTGGATATCGGCTTTACCTACGCCCTTAGACCCAACGTGCAGCTCGATGCGGGCTGCAATTTCGGCGTTACGAAATCCGCGCCGGACTACCAGCCGTTCATCGGCATCGCCTACCGTTATTGATGCTCCGCCATCCCGTACCCGGATTGAGTCCGTAGAAACCTATTCTCCCACGCCACTCCCCCCGCGCACATCTCCATGAACCCAGGATTTATTCTCCCCATATTCTTCCGGTGGTTGCTCGTCGTATTCGGATGGTCAATCATTGCCGGTGAAGCTCAGGCCATACCTTTTTATGCGCGCAGCCGGGGACTGAGCTGCATCGATTGCCACTCGGTGGCGCCGAAACTCAATGCACGGGGCGAGGAGTTTCTGGCCCGCGGCTACCGGCGCTCCGCGTCGGGCCAGCCGGAAACGGCGGGTGAGTTTCCCATTTCCGCCTGGATTACCGGCCGGCACGAGAATCGGTCCGCCGGCAGTCTCGAAAAGACTTACGTGCCGAAAGTCGAGCTCCTCAGCGGCGGCCCGATCGGGGCGCTCACCTCGTCGTATTTCGTCGAGTGGCGCGTGGTGAGCCTGGACGTTCGCAACAACGGCACCTTGCGCGATCGCGGTGGTCGCTTCGAGGACGCGTTGGTGAACTGGGATTTCGGCGCCGGACATGCGCTTCGCATCGGCCAGTTTCGCGCCCTGAACCAATATGATGTTTCGCTCCGGCTCTCGGTCAGCGAGCCCACGGTTTTCAGCACGGCATTGCCGGGTGAGGCCTCGCGCGATGCCCGCATCACGGGGTTGCGGGCGTTTGCGCCCTCGGGACGCTCGCCGGGGATCGCTTATGCTTATCAATCCATCAAGGGTCCGGCCGCCAGCGATGGGTTGTTTCACATCGTCAACGTCCCATTCGTCGGCGAACTTTCGCTTCCGCTGAGCGACGAAGCGCGACGTGAAGCGAGCTTTGAACTCGAAGGGCCGGCGAAGGGCGTGTTTCTCGAAACGTTTTACCGGCGAAAACTAAGCTCGATCGGCGCCCATGCCTTTGTCGGAAATGACCGCCGGCTGCTGATGGGAGTGGGCCGGGTGCAATCGGGCGACCTTCATGCCACCGCGGCGCTCGGGCTCGATGAGGTCAAGGGCCGCTCCTCGCGGACACGCTACAGCCTGGAGCTCGAGTATCTCTCGACGCGGTCAGAGCGGTTCAGGCCGGGCGCCGGGTTCCGCCTCGAACAGATCACGCAGGCCCGTCGCGATCCCGCCTACATTCCCTACCTCGTTTTCGCCGGGCCCAATACCAACTATACCCTGCTTTTGCAGGTTGAAGCGCGGTTTCAGGGCAGCGCACGCACCGTGTTTGTGGACTTGTCGACGCTTTTCTAGGATGCCTCTTTGCTCGATCACCATGAATATTTCGATCCGTCTCAACTTTCGCCGTTTCGCCTCCGCGTCTCGGCTCACTGGTGCGGTTGCGTTGATGCTGGCCGCGCTTCTACCCTCGGAGGCGCTCGCCGCGAAAAAGCGGATCGTCACCACCTTCACGATTATTCAGGACATGGCGCAAAATGTTGCCGGCGACGCCGCGACCGTGGAATCGATTACCAAGCCGGGGGCGGAAATTCATGGGTATGAGCCCACCCCGCAGGACATCGTCAAGGCGCAGAAGGCCGACCTGGTGCTCTGGAACGGGCTGAACCTGGAACGCTGGTTCGAAAAGTTTTTCGGCAATTTGCGGAAGGTCCCGAGCGCCGTCCTGAGCGAGGGGGTTGAACCGGTCGGCATCGAGGAGGGGCCTTATTCCGGAAAACCGAACCCGCACGCGTGGATGTCGCCGCAAAATGCGCTCATCTACGTCGAGAACATCCGCAAGGCGCTGGTGAAACTCGATCCGGCGAATGCCGCGACCTACAACGCGAATGCCAAGGCCTATAGCGCGAAGTTCGCTGCCATCGAGCAGTCGGTGCGCACCGAGCTGGAAAAGATTCCGGCTGACCGGCGCTGGCTGGTGACGAGCGAAGGCGCGTTCCCGTACCTGGCGCAAAACTTTGGGATGAAGGAACTGTTTCTCTGGGCAGTGAATGCCGACCAACAGGGCACGCCGCAGCAGGTCCAAAAAGTGATCGATGGGGTGAGGAAGAACAAAATCCCCGTCGTCTTCAGCGAGAGCACGGTGAGCGACAAGCCGGCGAAGCAGGTGGCGCGCGAAACGGGTTCGCGCTATGGTGGCGTCCTCTATGTGGACTCGCTCACGGCGGCCAACGGCCCGGCACCGACTTACCTGAAGCTGATGGAATTTAATGCGAAGACGATCGTGAAGGGGTTTACGGGGAAGTGATCCCCTTTTCCCTGAGCTCGTTCGTTGCAGGGGCGTCGCTTGCCGACGCCCGTGGGCTGCCGTGTACGCGGGCGTCGGCAAGCGACGCCCCT
>JBKJRG010000444.1:0-5773 GCA_046594805.1 Opitutaceae bacterium
ACAATGCCGGCACCCGCCATGAAGCCGATCATCGAAGTCGCGGTGAAGAACGCCCCGAGCGCCCAGTGCGCGGGCAGGATGCCCACGAGAGAAAAGGGAATCGCGGCCATGACAACCAGCGGCGTCACGTAGCTCTTGAACCAGCCGACCATCAGCATCGCGATCAGCACAAGCACGGCGGCAAACGCGAGCCCGAGATCGCGGAAGACCTCCAGGGTGATGTGCCACTCACCGTCCCACTTGAGCGCGGGCTCCTGCTCATTCGGCGGCACGCTGAGGTGAAACACCACCAGTTTCGCTGTCGTGGCTCCGAACTTCCGTGCGTCGAGCTGCGCGATTTCGCGATTGATCGCGAACATCGCGTAGGCCGGGCTTTCGACTTCGCCGGCGACGTCCGCCGTCACGTAGGTCACTGGTTTGAGGTTCTTGCGGT
This sequence comes from Opitutaceae bacterium, assembly GCA_046594805.1. Taxonomy (GTDB): domain Bacteria; phylum Verrucomicrobiota; class Verrucomicrobiia; order Opitutales; family Opitutaceae; genus ER46. Next base: position 434 of record JBKJRG010000444.1, read on the forward strand.
AGAGGTGGCGTTCGCCCGTGGTGCGCTCGATCCGCACCAGCTCCGAGAGCGGCACGAGTGGTGCCGTGGGATTTTGAGCGGCGCGCACCTGTAGCATGAGAAGCGACTCGGGCTGGGTTTTCGCCGCGCGGGGGAGTTCGAGCACGATCGGCACATCTTCGCGCTCAGCGGGCACGTGCAGCAAATCGACCGCCTGGCCCTGCGCGGCGAGTTGCAGTGTCTCCGCGACCGCGGCTTCGCTGACGCCGTGCAGCGCGGCCTTGGCCTTGTCCACGACGAAACGGACCTTGGGCTGCGGGTCCTCGACATACCAGTCGATGTCCACCACGCCCCGTGTGCGCTCCATGATCCCGCGCACGGCGCGCGCCAGCGCGATCCGCTGAGGTTCATCCGGCCCGTAGATTTCCGCGACGATTGACTGGAGCACCGGCGGCCCCGGCGGGACCTCGGCGACGGCCACCGCCGCTCCGTATTTCGCCGCGATGGCGGCCACCCTGGGGCGCAGCCGCTTCGCGATGGCGTGACTCTGGTCCGAGCGCTCGCCCTTCTCCACCAGATTGACCTGGATGTCGGCGACATTAGGCCCCCGCCGCATGAAGTAATGCCGCACCAGCCCGTTGAAATTGAACGGCGCCGCGGTCCCGGCGTAGATTTGATAGTCGCGCACCTCGGGCTCGTGCCTGATTGCGGCAGCCATTTCCTGGGCGATTCGCGTCGTGTCTTCGAGGGTCGTGCCTTCCGGTGTGTTGAGGATGATCTGGAACTCCGACTTGTTGTCGAAGGGCAGCATCTTGATCTCGACGGCGCCAACGCCCACGAGGCCGATGGCGCCGAGGAGCAGGCCGACGATGCCGATCAAGAACGCCCACCGCCAGCGCGCGTGATCGAGCAGCGGATCCATGATTCGATGGTAGAGCCGGGTGAACCAGTCGGAAGGCGCGTGATCGTGGTCGGGGAAATCGTCGTCCGCGGCCGCGCCGGCCGGAGCAGTTGCCCCGGCCTTCCGTCGGCGGCGCAACACCCGGATCGCGGCCCAGGGCGTGATCGTGAACGCGATCGCGAGCGAGAACAGCATCGCCGCGGTCGATCCAATGGGGATCGGCCGCATATAGGGACCCATCAACCCGCCGACGAACGCCATCGGCAGGATCGCCGCGATCACGGCCAATGTGGCGAGAATGGTGGGATTGCCAACCTCGTCGACGGCCTCGAGCGCAATCTGCCCCAGGTTTTTGCGCCCGGCGCCGGGCAGTCGCATATGCCGGACGATGTTCTCAACCACCACGATCGCGTCGTCGACGAGGATGCCGATCGAGAAGATCAGCGCGAAGAGCGTGATCCGATTCAGCGTGTAACCATAAAGATAAAAGACGAAGAGCGTGAGCCCGAGGGTCGAGGGAATCGCCAGCAGCACGACGAGCGATTCGCGCCAGCCGAGGAAGAACAGGATAAGCATCGCCACGCCGAAGACCGCGATGCCCATGTGCAGCAGGAGTTCGTTGCTTTTCTCCGCTGCGGTGTGCCCGTAGTCGCGCGTCACCGCGATGCCGACGTCCGCGGGCAGCAGCGTGCCGCGCAACGCGTTGACCCGGGCAAGCACGGTATTGACGACATCGATGGCGTTTGAGCCGGGACGCTTCGCGACACTGATCGTGACCGCCGCTTCGATCTCTCCCGCCCCTGCGCCACCGGAGCCGTGCAGCACGTAGTTCGCGGGCTCCTCCGCGCCATCGGAGATCGTGGCGACGTCGCGCAGATAAACCGGGCGGTTTTGAAATACCCCGACCACGATCGAGCCGATGTCGGCTTCATCGCGCAGGAATCGCCCCGTTTCGAGCAACACGTCCGTGTTGGCAAACGACAGCGAGCCCGCCTGGGATTGGCGGTTCGCCTGCCGCAGCACCGGCCCGAGCTGCGTCACGGTCAGGTTGCGGGCAGCGAGCGCGCCCTGATCGAGTTTAATCCTCATCGCTCGCTTCACCCCGCCGATGATCGTCGTCTCCGCGACCTGGGGAACCGATTTGATCGTGTCGTCCAGCTGTGCCGCGAGCCGCCGCAGCGTGAGATGGTCGACGGTCCGGCTGTGCAGGGTCAGCGCGAGCACCGGCACATCGTCGATCGTGCGCGGTTTGACGAGGGGCGGGCTGACGCCGGCGGGGATCCGGTCGAAGTTGGTTTGCAGCTTTTGATTCAGCCGCACGAGCGCCGCTTCAATGTCGGTGCCGACCTTGTAGCGAACGATGACGAGGGAGTTGCCGGGGCTCGAGGTGGAGTAGAGGTATTCCACGTCCGGGATTTCCCAGAGCAGTTTCTCCATGGGCCGCGTCACCCGGTTTTCCACTTCCGCCGCGGTGGCGCCGGACATGCCGACCAGCACATCGACCATCGGCACCTTGATCTGAGGTTCCTCCTCGCGCGGCAGCATGAGGACGGCGAAAGTGCCGAGGAGAATCGAAGCGATGACGGCGATCGGCGTGAGCTTCGAATCGGCAAACAGCGCGGCGATCCGGCCGGCGATGCCGGGCCGGGCGGGCTCTGCGGGCTGCGGCGCCATCAACCCGCTCATGGCTGCATCTCCACCGGCTGCCCGTCACGCAAGCCGGGCGGCGGCGTGACGATGACGCGGTCGCCTTCCGCGATGCCGGCCAGAATCTCGACGTGGCCCTCCCGGACTGCGCCGGTCTTTACCAAGCGCAGCGCGGCGCGGTTGTTTTCGATGATAACGAAAATGCGCTCCATCTGGCCAAATGAAGTCACGGCCGATGCCGGAACGCGAAAGGTGCGACGCAACTCGCCGGGAATCTCAATGCGCGCAAACTGCCCGGAGCGGACGGCCGCTCCCTCCGGCACCGCTATTTTCACGGCAATGGTTCGCGCCAACGCGTCCGCCGCCGAGGATACTTCAGCGACCTTGCCCGTGAACATGAGTTTTGCAGAAGGAATTTCGACGGCGACGGGTGTGCCGACGGCGAGGCTCGCGCCGGCGGCTTCGGGCACACCGGCTTCGACCTCGAATGCCGTAGTTCCATCAAGTTCGATCAGGGTTACGCCCGGCGAGGCAAGGTCACCGGCGTTGGCGGGTTTTCGGGCAACCACGCCATCGAATGGCGCGAGCACGACGGCATACCCCAGCAGCACCTCAGCTTCGTTGACCTGCGCTTCCGTGGTGACCACACGGTCGTCGAGGTTCTTCACGGTTTCGGTCGTGCTCGCACCTTTCGTGAGCAGCGCCCGCTCGCGTTCGAGGTCACGTCGCGCGGAGTTGAGCTGGGAGCGCGCCTGAGCCAGGCGGGCGGAAATTTCTCCCGCGGCAATCTTCACGAGGATATCGCCGCGGCGCACGCGCTGGCCCAGCGTGACCGGAATCTCCTCGATTGCACCCATCACCCGGGCTGCGAGCTGGGCCCGCTGGAGCGGGCGAATCGTGCCGGTGACTTCTGTCACCAACGGACTATTTTCGGCGCGGACCGTGACGGCACGCACCTGCACCGTTGGCAGCGTGGATGCACTGGAGGACGATTTTTCTGCGTGCCTGCTGCAGCCGGCAAAAAGCGCGAGCGCGGTGGAGAAAAGGAAAAGGCGGGTGGAATTCATGGGCTAAGGCGGTGGCAGCGGGCTCAGGCCAAGCGCGCGCCGGAATTCGATGACTGCGATTCGTTCGTCGGCCGCGGCGACCGTGCGGCGGAGACGCGCCTCCAAAAGCCGGCTTTCCGCGCCAATGAGATCGGCGGCAAGGAGCGACTCTCGTTCAAATCGCGCCCGACTTAGCGAGGCGCTTTCTTCGGCCTGCTCGACGACTTGCGCCGTCACGGCGAGACGCTCGACGGCATCGGCATGCGCAAGCCGGGCGCGTTCGACTTCGAGCCCTATATCGAGGGTGGCTTTGCGGAGCATTTCTTTCGCTTGCGTAAGCTCGGCGTTGCTCTGCCGGATCTTCGCGGACGTCTGACCGCCGTCGAAAACGTTCACGTCCACCGCCACGCCGGCAAGCCAGCTATCCGCGCCGCGGTCGAGTTTGTAGCCGCGGTCATACTGATAGTTGGCAAAGGCATTAACCGAAGGACGGCGTGCTCCGCGAGCGCCGGCCACCGCGGCTTCGGCCGCGCGCGACCGTTCTCGCAACCCGAGCAATTCGGGCCGTGGCGAGAAATCGCGCGTATCGGGCGGAGCGAGCCGCGCGAGCGCCTCGCTTTCGTTTGCCAGTTCAATCGACTCGCTGGAAGGCTCCAGCCCCAGCACGAATCGAAACACATATGCGGCCAGCATCGCACCGTGCCGGGCACTCGAAAGAGATTCACGCGTCTGCGCGAGTTGCACTTCGAGGCTAAGGAGATCCGCCTTCAGAACCTGGCCGGCATCGAAGCGCAATCGCGCCGCTGCAACTGCGGCCTCGTAGGCCTTGACGCCGCCAGCGACCGCCTCGACGGCCTCACGTGCCTTTTTCAAGTTGAGTGCCGCCTTTACGACTTCGGCGGCGAGATGATGCTGTGCCGCGCGTAGATCGTAATCGGCCGCTAGTGCGCCGGCCTGCGCGACGGCCCGTCCGGCCTCTGTCCGGCCGCCGTTGTAAAGGGTGTAGGCGAGACTGCCGGTGGCGTTCAGGTTGTCGATAGTGCCGGGGCGGTTGAAATCGATGCCGGGGTGAAAGGCGCGCTGGTTCAGGATGGCGCCGAACGCCAGCATGGGGCTGTTGGTTCCAGTGTAGCGGCCTTGGAGCGTAAGCTGAGGATATGACGCGGCGCGCGACTGGTCGACGAGCGCCTGGGCGCCTTCCACCCGCGCGCTGGCCAGACGCGCATCCGGGCTGCGCTCAAGCGCGGTGGTGACGGCGCGCTCAAGGGTCCATGGCTCGGCGCGAAGGCGAGTCTCCGCGGAGAGGACGATCTGCGTTGCGAACCAAGTGACGAACAGGCGTGAGAGCATAACGGTTGGATGAGCGGCCCCTTTGACTCGTTTCCGTCGCGCGGGTGCTTCAACTCGATCGGCCGCTCACGGCCATGACGAGCCCGAGCACACTGCCGTAGAGCGCGCCGCGCCACCACGTGGAGGTAAGCGGGCACGTGCCGGACGTGCATTGGCCGAAATAGCCCAGCGCCGCGCCAATGGCCGCGCCGGCGAACACGATAAGAACACTGCGCAGGATTGGATTCATGGTAATCTTGTTTTGCGATTAGAGTTTCACCTTGCGCCCCCAGTGGATCACGCCCGCAGAATCCACCCAGCCCAGCCGCCGCAGAACGAGGGAAGGCGGACAAAACCCGGTGAAGGCCGATTGGATCAGATTCACGCCAACGAAGGCGGTGAGCAGAAGCCACCACGGGCTCACCCACTGGGCGAGCG
>JBKJRG010000664.1:0-3873 GCA_046594805.1 Opitutaceae bacterium
TCGTTGATCGCGAGGGCGGCGCCGTCCATCTCCTTCGAAGAGCTGACCGTGAAGGCATCGAGCTTCACTGCCTCGTCGCTCGCGCGCGCCGGACGCGCCGTGCCGCTGAGGGTAATATCGTGCTGCACGGCCTGGCCGGGCGTGAGGGCGATTGTTTCCGTGTGCGAGCCGAGGCCGGTGTAGAACACCACGACCTTGGCCGTGCCTGGCGCGACGTTGGTCAGTCGATAGCGACCGGTGGCGTCCGTCAGGACCTGTTGATTCGTACCTTCGATCGTCAGGCGGGCGTTTTCGAGGTATGCGCCGCGACGGGCGTCAAAGACGCGGCCTTCAATCGTCCCGCCGGCGGGCGACTGGGCGCACAGGGTTGCTGCGAAAACGAAAAGGCCCGCGGCGGCGAGGCATCGGCGCGTGAAGCGAACGGGCCAGGAGGGGTGGGAGTCAGGGTTCATTGACGGAGTAGGGGCAGAGCGGCTGTCGTGCGGCCAGGCAACGGCACGGCGGGCGCGCGAGCGCGAGGGTTCGGGTTGAAGGGCACCGGAGAAGCGGGCGGGTCGCCACTTTGCCGGATCTAGGTCAGGGGAAGAACTAGACGGGCGGGGGGGCCTCACAAGGAAATTGTCCCGGCGCGGCCAGAAACCGTGGACGGCGGGCCAGAAGCGGCGGTTTCGACCCGCCGACCTACAATCGACCGATCGGTGGCGGGCGGTTGGAAAGCACTCCTCCCCTAATTCCGCTGCAGGGTGGCGGCGGGCTGGGCGCGGCGAACGCGGAATAAATCGAGCTCCAGCGCAACGGCGCGCAACTCGCGTTGCAGCGAGGCGGAGTCCCCGAACCGGCGGCGTTCGAAAAGACTGAGGGCGGAATCAAGGAGGCGCAGGACGTCGCGAAAATCGGATGGCGTCATTGAGCGGGATGAAGCGTTTGCCTCTGCAGCAGAACGCAGCCGCCGCGAGCCGTCGAGAAATTCCGGATCGTCGAGGTGGCGCGGTTGGAAAACAGCGGTGAATTATAATAGTCAGTCGCCGGCGGTTCCTCTAACTTGCGGGCCGTTTCCAGCTTACCCTTCCCCCATGACTGCTGAAAATCCCTCCGTCTTCCCGGCCGCGCCCGTCGCCTCCAGTGACAAGGCCCTGATTATTCTTTGCCATCTCTCCGCCATCATCGGCGTCGGGTTCGTGCTCCCGTTCATCGTGTGGCTGGTCAAGAAAAACGATCCGGATGCCGTCGCCTCCCATGCGAAGGAGGCGCTGAACTTCCATCTCTCGCTGCTGCTCTACGTCCTCGTGTGCGTCCCGCTGATGATGATCGTGATCGGCGTGCCGCTCGCGATTCTGATCGGTGTTGCCGGGTTTATCCTCGCCATCATCGCCGCGGTGAAGGCGTCGGACGGCGGGTTCTACCGTTATCCGCTCACGATCCGGTTTATCAGCTGATGCGCATGCCAACCCGCTCCAGAACGAGTGTTCTGGGGTAGGGCTGGCGCTTGCCGCCATGCCGTCGCGCGACATGCGCGAGAATACCCCGCGTTCGCGCTCGCCGGCGGACGTGCGGAAAAGACCCGTAGGCGGAGGCGTGCCCCGCGACGGCATGCCGACAAGCGGCAGCCCTGCCACTGAGACACAATTCCAGCGCTGTTCACGGCATCGGGAATGGCTTCGCCCGCTGGCAAAGTTGGAGCGGCACGTTCCACGGATCGCGCAGCATGATGAGCTGGGTGCCGTCGGGCTGCGGCTCCTCGAGAAAAAGCTTCGCGCCCGCCTTCACCAATCGCGCGCTTTCGGCCTTCGCGTCTGCCGCGACCACGGCGAGGTGAAATACCAGCGGATGCTGCGCGGCGTAATCGGGAATCGGCGCCTTGGGATTCGAGTAGAGCTCCACCACCGTGCGTCCGGTCTCGTCGGCGAGGAAGTGGGTGAAAGGCGCGTCCTCGCGCCGGCGGGCGATGGAGAACCCGAGGTTCTGCACATACCACTGCGCCTGCGCAGACGCGTCGGGAACATTGAGGGCGAAGTGCTCGAATTTCATGGGGGAAGTGGGCGCTGAGAAATCCTTTGGAGTCCTTCGTGCCGCGTCAGGGTTTCGGCGCACCCGTGACTACGCTCGAGCGTTTGTTGTTCGCCGGCTGTTGATCGGACACCCCGGCCGGATTGTTGAGCTCGCTGGTAATGGTGAGGCTGCCTTTGTTGCGCAGCAGCGCGGCATCCGCCGGGACGCGCGCGAGGTAGGTTTCGCCGACCGCCAGCGTCGGCACATTGAAGTTTAGGGCCACGCCGCCGGCATTGACGCTCAACGTCGAGCCGCTGACAGCGCGGCCGCTGCGATTCTGGACGACCACCTGCACCTGGTTGTTCACCGCATCATAATAGTGACTGGAAACCGCGGTATCGACGTAGCTGGGATTGTTGCGATTGAGCGCCCAACCGAGATTCAGGATGCCCTGGCCGAATGCGGGATCCGCGCCGGGCGCGCCGGCATCGTTCGACGCCTGGCCCAGAAGCTGTGCGGCCTGCTGGGCGGTCAGGCTGGGATTGCGCGACATGACGGCCGCGAGCGCGCCAGCTACCAGCGGCGCACTGGCCGACGTGCCATCGACGTACGCGCGCTGGCCGTTGAGCCACGCGGTCTGGACGCCATAGCCGGGAGCGGTCAGCTGGAGGTGGGCGCCGGAATTGGAAAACGAAACCTGTTGCTCCGCCGCATCGATCGCGCCGACCGAGATCACGCGCCGGTCCGCCGCAGGCCAGGCGAGTTGGGCCGCGTGGTCGTTGCCGGCCGCCGCCACGATCAACGCGCCACGTTGCGTCGCATAACCCAGGGCGGCATCGAGCGTGGCATTGGTGGAATAACCGCCGAGGCTGATGTTGACGATTTTCGCACCGGCATCCACGGCGGCGACAATCGCGCGCGCCACGGTGAAAATATCACTGGTGCCCGTGGCATCCGTCACGCGGATGCTGAGGAGGTTGGCGCCCGGCGCCACCCCGGCCGCATCGCCCGCCGCGCCGGCGGCGAGCGCGGCGACCGCGGTGCCATGGCCGGCTTCACCGCCAGTGCCTGGCGTGGTGCCGAGCCCGATGTCGAGCGTGCGCAGCCGGCCCGCGCCAAACGTGGCGTCGGCCCCGACTCCGGTGTCGAGGATGGCGATGGTCGTGCCGCGGCCCCATTGCTCGCGATCGCCGGTGGCGCCGAGAAACTCCAAGGTGCCATTCCTGAAAGGCACCTGATCGACCGCCGCGCGATCCTCTTTCGCGGGCGGTCGCGGGATATGCATGAGGGCATTGGCGCCGGCCGCCGTGTAGTCCTCCGCGTGGGCGAGCGCATCGCGCTGTAGCGACGTGAGGTCGCTGTAGCGGACCCGGACCGAGCGCAACGCGTCGATCTGGTCGAGGACAGCCAGGCCCGCACCTGCGGCGCGCGCGAGGAAACGCTGCAACGCGGCATCGTCCTTGAAGCTCAGCACGCCTTCATTCGGCCGGGCGTCGCGCGCGTCGAGCAGTGCCTGCAAACTGGCCAGGAGCGCACGCGCCTCGGCGCTGAGCGGAATGACGGTCGGATTGGGCGCGGTGACGCGCGCGCTGGGCGGAACCAAAGTCGTGGGACGAGCGGCAACCCCGGGACGCCTTACTTCGCCGGGGGCAGCGTCCTGCCGCCACCGCCACAGCAGCACGCCCGCCGCCACGCCCAAGGCGGCCATGAGAAAATGAAAAGAGGAGGGCTTATACATGCCGTGAGCTACGACGCCTTGCGGGGGGGAATGTGGCAGTGAATCCGCAGGCCGGCCGGAGTGCCAGCCCCACCCCAGGATCGTGTCACCGCGCCACCTTCACGATCACATACGGCGATTCCTTCGCGAGATCCGGCCACAGCGTG
>JBKJRG010000704.1:0-4396 GCA_046594805.1 Opitutaceae bacterium
GTTTGGTGGTAAGAAACTGTCCTGGCGCCCAGGCGATAAGCCACTACTACGCGGCGGCACTGCGGCTCAATCCGGATGATGCCGGGGAAAGCCGTTCCGCTCCACCGGTCGACTCAAAACCGCCCCGTAATCCCGCCTACGATCTTCGTCGGAAACTGGTAGTCCAGAATCACGCGGTCGGGATAAAGCGCATGGGTTTTCGAAACTGGCTCGGAAAAGATGTTTTCCAAATCCAGGAACACGCTCAACTTTCGCGTGAAGGCATAGCGGGTTTTGATGCTCCAGGTGATCTTGGCTTCCTGATACGTCACGAGCGCGGGATCCGTTGAATTACTGGTCAGATATCTGCCGCGATAAACCCCTTGGGGGCGGAGATCGAAGCCGTGGCCGCGGTAGCTGATCCCGAGATTTCCGCTCGTGCTGAGAAATCCGGGCAGGGTGCCGCCGGCCGTGCTCGTCGGTCCGGTTTGAAAGGCTGAATTATTTCCCTCGGTCTCGAGTTTCGTGAAGTTGGCATAAACGCCGAAACCCTTCAGCCACCCCGGCAGGAAAGTGAGCTGCTGCTGATAGCTCACTTCGAGGCCGTCGATTATGGCGGTGCCGCCGTTCGCGGAGGTCGTGATCCCGTATCCCTCGTACTGTCCATCGAAGCCGTTGCTCGGGCCGCCGCCCACGAACTGGCTGCTGTCGGTGTAGATGTAATTCTTGATCCGCTTGGTGAAGACGCCGACGGAAAACATTCCCTGCGGTTGGAAGTAGTACTCCAGCGTGAGGTCGAAATTGTTGGCATCTTGCGGCACCAGGTTCGGGTTGCTGGTCGTCACCCGCTGCGTGTTGTCGTCGATCGTCTCGTTCGGAATGATTGAGCCAAACGCCGGTCGACCGATCCCGGTCGACCAGCTCAGCCGCGTCAGCAGCCCGTTGAAGGGTTCATACTTGAAATGGATCCCCGGAAACACATTGCGGTACTGTCCTTTGTTCGTGGCCCGCCCGCCGAATTGCGCGACCGCGCGGCGCCGCGCTTCCTCGTCCGTTACCGGCCCGACCCAGGCCGCGCGACGGGTCCGTTCCGCCGGCGTAATGTGGTTCACCCCGCCCTCGCCCTGCAGTTTCGTCTGCTCCATCCGCACTCCCCCCATCGTGGAAAAAGTCCGCCCGAGCTTCACCGTGCTCATCAGATAGGCCGCGGCAATTTCCTCGGTGATTAAGCGCTGATTTTGTAGTTTGTTCTGCGCCCCAAATGCGACGTCCTCGCGCCACAACTGCGGGTTTTGATCCTGGTGCTTGGCGACCGTGTACGGATTGGGCCACACCGGAATTCCGCCGCGGTGCTTGAAATTCCGCTCCTCGTCGTCCTGGTGGAGGCGGGTGGTGTCGAGGAACTGCGCCAGGTTCAGGTTGTCGTCGGCATTGCCGAAAATCCCATCCCGCCCGGCGTAGTTGTAGCGCCGAGATTCACTCCATACCTTCCGCGTCTGCTCGCGCCACAACAGGCCGGACTTCACGATCACCGGCAGCGCCAGCGCCAGGTCCTTCCTTACGTCGAACTTCCCGCTGAGCACCGAATCGTAGCCGCGCTGGTCGTTCTGCGTCAGGAGCAGAGAGCCGTAATTGTTCAGGTCATACATGTCCGGGCCTTGGGTCTGCGTGACCGTCGGCCACACCGGATCCTTCGAGCGGTCCACGTTCCAGCCGATGTTGTTCAGCCGCATGCTGACCACGCCCTTCGGTTTGCTTTCGTTTGGCGCGCGGAACTTCGGCTGGTCGTGCGAAGAATCGTACCAGTTGGCCGCATTCGAATAGGACAGGGAGTAGTCGATTTGCAGCCCGGAGAAACGATGCCGGACCGAAGGCTGGAAGACATAGGTCCGGCCGGATTTGTCCACCGTGGTAATCGAGATGTTGCTGAAAGTGCCGGCGCCGCCCGCAAAGATCCGCGTGATGTTGTCGCTGTAGTTGGGGTTGATGAATCCGCCACCGGTGCGGTTGCCGCTGGCATCGACGATCGCGAGCGCCCGTGCGGTGTATTCGAGGTTATTCGTCCGCGTGTCGCCATTTTCGTGGAAATAGTTGTACGCCGTGTTGAACGAGATGATCGTCTGATCGCTCCACCGATAATCCAGCTTCACGCCGCTCGCGGCCCGGCTGCGGGTGGGGCCCACCACGATGCGGCGCGTCTGCCAGGTGAAAACCGGACCCGGCGTGGCGCGACGCTCGAACGCCAGCCCGGACTGGCCGCCTCCCCAGGGCAGGCTGTGCACCGTGCCGTTCACGGTGAGGCCGATCCTCCGATCAGCGCCAAAGACATCGGAATAAGCAAAATTGATCGACGGGCCGAAACCGGGGACCGGCATTTTCCACCAGCTGGAATTGTTGTAACGCAGGGTGTGCGGCCGCGTGGCGAACCCGAGCGTGTAGTCGAACGTGCGCGGCACCGCGCGATCGAATGCACTCTTCGACACGAGATTCACGCTGCCGCCAATGGACGAACCCTCCATGTCGGGTGTCGCCGCCTTGGTCACTTCGATCGTCTCGATATTGCCCAGCGAAGCCTGCTCGAACTCGAACGAGCGTCCGAGACCGCTCGATTGCGCGCTGGCCATGTGCTGGCCATCCATCGTGACCGAGCTGAGCGCCGAGCTTACTCCGCGGATGCTCACCTGACGGACGTCGGGTCCGTTGTAGTCCGCCGTGATGCCGACGACGTGCTGCAGCAGGTCGCCAATATTACCGTCGGCGACATTGCCGAAGGTGTCGGACGAAATGACATTCTTCACGTTCGGCGCCTGACGCTGCAGAGTCTCGGCGAGCGCCGTCCCCTCGCGTTCGCCTGCCACCGTGAACTTTTCCATTTTGTAGATCGAGGACGTCAGCTCGACGTTGCGTACCACGCTCTGGCCGGGAGTGGCCACGACCCGAATTTGCTGCGGATCCAGACCGGCAAAACTGACCGCCAAGGTGGTTTCGCCCGCGGGCAGGTTGTTCAGTTCGTAGCGTCCTTCGCGGTCGGTGATGGCGCTCTGCCGAGTGCCGGTCACGAGCACCAGCGCGCCGTTCAAATAGGAACCGGTCGCCGCGTTGCTCACCTGGCCGCTGATCGAGGCGCCGTTTTTCGTCTGACCGGACGCAAAGCCAGTCGCGAGAATGAGCAGGACGAGTACACGAGCACAGTGCAGAAAATCACGGAGACGGTCGGCGGCTGATGGCCGGTGGAACGTGCGGGACGGCAAAGCCAGGGAAGTCATTGGGTTGAAGCGAGCCGACCGGGGGAATTAGGGTGGGGCGAAGCAGACGCAGCGTCGGGCGCGCCGGGATTCGTGTCAATTGATCGGGCGAGAGCGACTGCTATTGCCAACTGCTAGAAAACTGGATCTTCAGGGGTCGGGCCGGGAGGGGCTTATGAGGGTCCCGCTCCCCGCGGACACATCGCCAAAAGCTCCACCAGGGCGGCTGCCCACCGCAACCCGACGATCCGCTCCTGCCCCGGAGCGAACGAATGCCAAACCATGAATCCGCGGTCCGCTCCGGCTGCGACGAACGCCGGATGCGAGTCATACGTGCGCGGATACACTGGATGCTGGGCGATCAGCCGGGGATAGCGCCCGGTAAGAAGTTGCACCTGGCTCGGACCGCATCCGGTTCTCGGGTAGCAGTTGGCGAAGTGCACCTTGCTCGCCCTGCAGTCATAGGTGACTAGGTAGGTGTTATAGGGAAGCGGCAGAGTAGCCGAAACAGGAGAATCCATGCGTGCGGGCCAGAATCTGGAAACAGCCGGCCGGCGCGAGGCAAGTTCAAGGAACGGCGCTTGCCCAAGCGCCGCCGGGTGCAACCGGGTTGGGCAAGCGCCGCTCCGTTTCAACCGGCCGAATCGGATCACCAGCGGAACGAGGCGCTCGCGCCGAGCTGGCGCGGGTCGGCGCGATCTTCGTAGCGCGTGGGGACGTAGTTTGGGTCTTCGTTGCCGAAGAAGAAGACGCGTTTCTCGTAGCGCGAGTTAAAGACATTCTTTGTCCAGAGCGTGAAGGTCCACGCGCGCCACGCGTAGCCGAGGCTGGCGTTGACGACGCGGAAGGCGCGCCGCGCTTCGTTTTGGTTATTGGAATCAAACTGGCGCGCGCGAGCGACGAGGTCGGCGTGGGCAAAAAAACCGGCGGCGTCGCGGAAACGTGCCCCAATCGTGTAGCCGTAGCGCGGGGTGTTCGCGAGCGCGCGCCCGCCGCCGGGGGTACCGTTCGCGAGCGTGAAACGGTCGAGCGCGGAACTCATGTGCGCGAGCGTGGCGTGCACGGAAAGCGCGGGTGTAAGCGCGTAGGCGGCGGAAGACTCGAAGCCGGTGACGTGCGCCGCGCGGGCGTTGGCGGTGAAGAAGCGATAGTTGCCACCGAAGCCGGCGGAG
>JBKJRG010000732.1:0-6993 GCA_046594805.1 Opitutaceae bacterium
GCTTACGCCCATCACCGACCGGCACATCGCCGACGGGGCCATCGCCCTCCTGGAACGCCGGCCGGATAAGCCGTTTTTTCTCCACGTCAATTTCACCGCCCCGCACGACCCGCTGCATCTTCCGCCGGGCTACGAGAAAAAATACGATCCGGCGGCGATGCCGTTACCGCCGAACTTTCGGCGTGAGCATCCCTTCGATCACGGCAATGCCGGTCAGCGCGACGAACTCATGCTGCCGGTTCCGCGCGATCCGCAGGAGGTGAAGGGCGAGATCGCCGCCTACTACGCCGTGATATCGCACCTCGACGCGCAGATTGGTCGCCTGCTCGAGACGCTCCGCTCCGCCGGGCTGGAGCAAAACACCGTGGTAATCTTCACTTCGGATCACGGGCTCGCATTCGGCAGCCACGGGTTGATGGGCAAGCAAAACATGTACGAACATACCATCGGCGTACCGCTGGTAATGGCGGGGCCCGGCATCCCGCGCGATCGGCGCTTCACCGCGCAGACCTATCTCCGCGACCTCTACCCGACGGTCTGCAATCTCGCCGGCATTCCGATTCCGGCGACGGTCGAAGGCCGGAGTCTCGTTCCCGTGCTGACCGGGACGGCTCGGCAGATCTATCCGGAAGTCTACGCGTACTGGCACCGGCAGGATCATCCCGGCGAACCCCCGATTCAACGCATGGTCCGGACCGATCAATGGAAATTAATCCATTACGCCCACTTGAATCGCTGGCAGTTGTTCGATCTCGAAAACGACCCCTACGAATTGGAGGACGTGTCGGCAGACCCGCGCCAGGGTCCGCTGCTCACGGATCTGCAACGCAAACTAACGGACTGGTTTGCTCCCCGCATCAGCCGTCACAAAAATAGCACGCCAGCGAGCAACCCGTGATGGCCGCCTCTGGCAGCGGCGTTCCAGCGGCGTTAGGTCTGGCGAGGTGATTGTACCGCTGGCGCGCGCTTTGTCGTGACGCGAGCCGCGATGCGGTTTCATGCTGCAACGATGAGCCTGCCCCGCGCCGCTTCTCTCCACCGCAATTTTCGCGCGGTCATAACTGTGATGGCGTTGTTGGCCGCGGCGCGGTTGGCCGGAGCGCCGCTGCCAGCAACGGCGCCGCTAACGGCAGAGGGAGATTTGTCCGCGCAAATGGTCGCCGGGATTGGGCGTTTTCTGGAAAAACAAACGGCGGCCGCCGAGGGTAGTCGCGCCCAATTCTGGCATCCGGATTTTTCGAGCCCGGTCGCGTACAACGCATCGCTCGAGCCGAATCGTCAGCGCTTCGCCCGAATGCTGGGCGTGATCGACGCGCGCATCGCGACTCCGGACATCGAATACGTGAGCATCGTGTCGCCCTCAGCCCGCGTCGCGGAAACGGAGTCATTTACCGTTTACGCCGTCCGCTGGCCGGTTTTCGTCGGGGTTTATGGCGAAGGCTTGTTAATTCAACCCAAGGGGACCGTGGCGGCGCGGCTCATCGTGTTGCCGGATGCGGACCAGACGCCGGAAATGGCCATCGGCCTTGCGGGGAGCGATCGCGACCTCGCGCGGAACGTGCGTCGCCTGGCGGAGTCCGGCTGTCAGATCATCGTGCCCACGCTCGTCGATCGCTCGGATGCGTTTTCGGGCAACGCACGGCTCAACGCCTTCACGAACCAGCCGCATCGCGAGTGGATTTACCGGCAGGCGTTTATTCTCGGCCGACACGTGATCGGCTATGAAATTCAAAAGGTGCTCGCGGCCGTCGATTGGATGAGCCGCCAGCCCAACGACCCCTCTGCCCGCATCGGCGTAATGGGCTGGGGCGAAGGCGCGTTGCTCGCATTCTACAGCGCGGCGTTGGACCCGCGCATTCAAACTACGCTCGTCAGTGGATATTTTGGCAAGCGCGAGGAGCTATCGCGCGAGCCGATCTATCGCAACGTCTTCGGCCTGCTGCGGGAATTTGGCGATGCCGAGATCGCGCAGTTGATTGTGCCGCGAAATCTGATCGTCGAACACGCGTTGCCCCCGGTCGTCCTCGGTCCCCCTGCCCCGCGGGCCGGGCGGAACGGCGCCGCGCCAGGTAGAATTGCGCTCGAGGATTTTTCAGCGGTGCGCGAGGAGTTCGAGCGCGCGAAAACGCTCGCGCGCGTTTTCAAAGAGTACCTGCACGTGCCATCGGAATCGGGAGGAACGCCGTGGAGGGAAGCCAGCGTCGCGCTGCTGTGGAGGACACTCACTCGCGGCGACGTCGCGTTGCAGCCAGCCGGGCGCGAACTCGTTGAGCAGCGGGTCGGATTCGATCCGATCGAGCGGCAGCGGCGCACGGTGCGCGAGCTGGAGGACTTCACGCAGGGACTGCTGCGGATCGCGGGCGACACGCGCGAAGATTTTTTTTGGAAAAAACTAAAGCCCGCGACCGCTGACGCGTGGCGCGACGCCACCGGTGGCTTCCGCGCAAACTTTTGGAACGACGTCATCGGACGATTTCCCGCCGCTCAACTGCCGCTCAACCCACGCGCCCGCGTGGTGGTTGATCGTCCGCAATGGACGGCTCACGAAATCGTGCTCGATGTCCTCCCCGACGTTTTCGCCTGGGGATATTTGTTGCTGCCCAAAGATATCAAACCGGGCGAAAAGCGTCCGGTCGTCGTCACGCAGCACGGGCTGGAGGGCGTGCCGGCCGACGTGATTGACGAAGATCTGACGACGAAAGCGAACGGGCATTATCACGCGTTCGCGGCGCGACTCGCGGAGCGCGGCTTCATCGTGTTTGCGCCGCACAATCCCTATCGCGGCGGCGATCTTTTCCGTCAGTTGCAACGGCAGGCCAACCCGCTGGGGCGATCGTTGTTTTCGATCATCATCGCGCAGCACGAGGCGATTTTGGACTGGCTCGAGACGCTGCCGAACGTCGATGCGAAACGAATTGGCTTCTACGGATTATCCTATGGCGGAAAAACGGCGATGCGCGTTCCCGCCGCGCTCGAACGGTACGCGCTTTCCATTTGCTCAGCCGATTTCAACGAGTGGATCTGGAAGAACGGGACCACGAGCTGGCGACCGAGCTACATGTTCACGCGCGAATACGAGATGCCCGAATTCAATCTCGGCACGACGTTTGGCTACGCGGAGATGGCCGCGTTGATCGCGCCGCGTCCCTTCATGGTCGAGCGCGGACACAACGATGGCGTCGCGACAGATGAGTGGGTGGCCTTTGAATACGCGAAGGTGAGGCGGCTCTACGCCAAGCTGCAAATTCCGCAGCGCACCGAGATCGAATTCTTCAACGGTCCGCACACCATCAACGGACAGGGGACGTATCAATTCCTCCACCGCCACCTCGACTGGCCCGAGAAAAAACACCACTAATGACAACGTCTCGGTTGTAGGCGGGGTGCGTAAGCGGTTTTCAGCCACCTTGGTTACGAGACGCTCGTGATCGCGTGATCGAGGCCCTGCAGGTGGCGAATCATTGTGTGAAAATCAGGCAAGTATACCCTGTTTTCCGTCAGGGTGGAGCGATTTCGACGGTCGCGCTGTATCCTATTCCGGGTTTCGCTCCGGCAGGACCACCGCGCCGTTCACCAGCAGATGGAAGCGGTTGTGCGGGTCGCGAAAACAGCGTGAAATAATGGCTGACGGCGCGGTAGCCCGGCGTAGTTTGGCTCCCATGAAAATTATCCGCGCCCGCGACCTCGGAACGAAACGCGGTGCGGCGGAATATTTCACCGGCGCGGTCTGGCTGGAGGATCTTTCAATCGGCGTGCCGGCGCGACTGCGCACCTTGCGCGTGAACTTCGAGCCTGGGGCGCGCACGGCCTGGCACACGCATCCGCACGGGCAGCTGCTTTCCATTGTGAGCGGCGTCGCGCGCGTGCAAAAAGCCGGCGAGCCCGTGACGGAGGTTTTTCCCGGCGACGCCGTGTGGTTTGATCCGGGCGAGCGGCATTGGCACGGCGCCGCACTGGATCGACCGATGGTGCACCTCGCCGTGCAGCAGACGGACGACGCGGGCAGTTCCGCGACGTGGTTTGAACACGTGAGCGACGCGGATTATCGCGGCGAAACGAAATAAAAGCTTTCTCCCTCTCACCATGAAATCCCTCCGAAGTTTCTTTGCACTGGTTGTCACCTGCTCTGCGGCGCTGGCCGGCGAAACCGTCTTCAAGGCCGGCGCGGCCCTGGAGAATATCACGCCCACGAATTTCCCCTCACCGATCAACGGCAGCATGCGCGCCGGGTTTGCGAACGCCGTCACCGATCCGATGCACGCGCGCAGCGTCGCGCTGCACGACGGACGGAGCGCACTCATTTTGTGTGTCGTCGATGCGTGCATGATCCCGCGCGAGATCTGCGAGGCCGCCAAGGTGATCGCGGCGAAGGCGACCGGCGTGCCGGCGTCGCGCATGCTGATCAGCGCGACGCACTCGCACAGCTGCGCGACGATGGTCGGCGTTTTCCAGAGCGATCCCGACCCCGGCTATGTGGAGGCGCTGCCGGCGCGAATCGCACGGAGCCTCGTCGCGGCGCACGCCAACCTCGAGCCCGCCGAAATCGCGTGGGCCGCGGACAACGATCCGACGCAAGTCTTCAACCGCCGCTGGTTCCTGAAGCAGGGTGAGAGCGTGGAGAATCCGCTCGGCAGCACGACAGACCGCGCGCTGATGAACCCGGGTTATCAAAACCCGAAGGTCGGCGCGGCCTCCGGCCCGACCGATCCCGAGGTGTCAATCCTCGCCGTTCGCGCCAAGGCCGACGGCCGTCCCCTGGCGTTGCTCGCCAATTACAGTCTCCACTACGTCGGCGGCGTGCCGGCGATCTCGGCGGATTATTTCGGGGCGTTCGTGCGCGAGATGACGGAACGGCTGCACGCAACCGACGCGCGCTACGCCGGCAAGCCGGCCTTCGTCGGCCTCATGAGCAACGGCACCAGCGGCAACATCAACAACGTGAACTACGGTGTGCCCGCGTCTCCGCGGAAGGCCCCCGGCGAACAGGTCGCGGTCGTCGCGCGCAGCGTGGCCGACGCCGCGATGCGCGCGTGGGAGAAACTCGCGTGGCACACGCACGCCCCGCTCGTGAGCGCCGAGCGCGACCTCACGCTCGGCGTCCGCAAGGCGACGCCCCCGGAACTCGCGCAGGCCCGCCGCGTGATCGAGACGACGCCGCGCGACAAGGACGGCCAGTTCAGCGACCGGAAGGCGATCTACGCGCGCGAGACGGTGCTCCTCGACGCCTTCCCGGACCGCGTGCCCGTGAAGTTGCAGGCGCACCGGATCGGCGGGCTCACGATCACGGCGATTCCCTGCGAGGTGTTTGTGGAAATCGGCCTGGAACTGAAAGCCGCCAAGCCGGCGCAGCCGCTTTTCACGATCTCGCTGGCGAACGGCTACAACGGCTACCTGCCCACGCCCGAGCATCACCGCCTCGGCGGCTACGAAACGTGGCGCGCCCGCAGCAGCTACCTCGAGACCGAAGCGGCCACCGTGATCACGAAGAACCTGCAGGAGATGATCGCCGAGGTGACGAAGTGAGCGGCGCCCCGGGGAAAATTTCCGGGGCATGTTGGCGAAATGCCGCTCGGGCAGGCCAGCGAGCTGACCTACATGAACCAATCGCGGGGGAAAGCGATTGGAGGCTGCACCGGAGCTAGGTTCGCCTCACAGATCCGTGCTGACCGTGAACTTGAATGAACGGGGCTCGCCCCAGGAGCCGCTGCCGATGGCGGCGGAGCGGAAGTATTCCTTGTCGAAAACGTTGTCGAGGTTGAGCTGGAAGTGGGTGTTGCGATTGGAGATTTTGCGGCTGTAGCCGAGGTAGGCGGTGTAGATCGTGTAGGCGGGCGACCAGACGCTGGTGGGCGTCGCGTTCGCGGCCGCGAGCGCCGCGGTGCCGCGGTAGGTGCGCAGGCGCCAGTTGCCGCCGCCGCCGATGGAGAAACCGCGGAGCGCGCCCCCGGAGAATTGGTAGCGCGTGAAGAGGTTGCCGCGCGCCTTGGTGTAGCCGCCGTTGGGCACGCCCTCAGGGATGGTGAGGAGGAGGTCGTCGAGGGTGGGCGTCGGTTTGTTCTGCGCCTTGGCCTGATCGCGGAAGGACTTCAGCAGGGGCGCGCGATCGGTGTTCACCACCTTGTTGTCGGCGTAGGAGGCGGAGAGCCGCCAGTTGCGCGTCAGGTTGGCGATGGCCTGGACTTCGTTGCCGCGCGTGAGCGTGGTCTGGTAATCGCCGGTGGCGGTGGTGTCGAAGGCCGCGCCAAAGATCGCGTTCAACTCATCGCGGAGCGTGGTCGTGACGCCGGGAACGGCGTAGCGTGCGTTGGGGGTGAAATTCTTATAGCGGACAAAGTTGAGCTCGAGCTTCCCCTTGAGCAGCGTCACGCGAGCGGAGAGGTCACTGCCCTCGCCGACGGGGATGCTCGAAAGCTCGCCGCTGTTGAAGGTGGCGCCGCCCTGGCCGACGGAGATCCGGAACGACTGGGCGTAGTTGTAGCCAATCGCGAACATTTCGTTCAGCCGGAACACGCCCCCGTAATTCGCGCCATCGACCTTGTATTGCACGAAGCGGGCGGCCGGGGTGTTGAAGGCGTCGATGGAATCCACGACCCAGTCCTGCTGCGCGCGGACCATGCCGCGCTCGGTGCGCATGTTGAAGTGATCGCGGCGGTAACCGACCATCGTGTAGAGGTGTTCCTTGAAATAAGTGCCCGAGGCGCCGACGCCCCAGGACGGCGTGTAGAAGCGGCGGCTGATGAGGTGGCCGGTCGCGGCCCGGCCGCCGATGTCGGGGTAGAGCACGGAAACGCCGGGGATCGGATTGACGTCGTCGGTGCGATCGGAGCCGAGACCGTCACGCAGGTAGTAGCGGCGATAAAAGCGATTCGCGATAAACGTGGTGCGGTTGGCGAGAAAGGCGGCCTGCGTAATCGCGGGGTTGATGGCGCCGGACCAGTTCGGGCTCAAGGGGTCGATATACTCGACGTATTTGGGCTTCTTCTGGCCGGGATT
>JBKJRG010000382.1:0-5542 GCA_046594805.1 Opitutaceae bacterium
GTTGCCCTGCTGGAGATCGAGGGTCGCCTGCTGCGCGGTGACGGCGCCACCGACACGCGTGATGGTGAGCTTTTGCACGACCACCACAGAATTCTGCCGAATCGTCGCAATTGCGCCGGGAAAGGTTTCTACGAAAAGCTCCACCCCCGCGCCCGTTTGAATGGTTGCACCTTCGGGGATGCTTGAATTGACGGCGACATCCTGGGGCGTGCCGCCGCGAGCGGTCATCGTCGCCGTCCCCGTACCAGTTTTCTTCACGACCGTCGCGCTGTCCTGGGCAAAACCATCTGCTGCCAGAAGCGCGCCCATTAACAGGCACGCGAAGGCAAGTGACATCAGTCTGAATGCAATTCTCATGGGAAGGGCAATAAGTTGAACGCGAAGACTTAGCATTCAGCTATCCGTCAGCAATAAACGGAGCAATACTCAAGATCCCCCAGACACGGAAACCGAAATCCCCTACTCGTAGAAGCTGAACGTTCGGTTAACCCGGTTGCTTCAGCGTCGTTACCACGGCTCCGACCGTTTCCTTCCAGTTGGCACCACATGGCTTCGGCACTGTCGCGCGCGGGGGCCTTTGTGATCAAAAGGTCAGGGTAGCTTTGCCTGGACCAGTTTGCTGACCGCCCCGAAATCGAGCTGACTCGCTTCGGGAAGTTTTTTCAGGGCCCCAATCACCTTGCCCATGTCCTTTTTCGTTTGCGCGCCGGTTTCCTGGACGGCCGCAGCGATCAGAGCGTCGACCTGGGCGGGAGCGAGTCCCTGCGGCAGGTATTTTTCGAGCAGGCGAATCTCCACATCGTTCGCAGAGACCAAGTCGGCGCGGCCGCCCTTTTCGAACTCCACCTTGGCATCGGAAAGATTTTTCACCGCCTTCCGGATTGTGGCGATGACCATCGCCTCATCGTGTTCCTTGTTCGCATCCATGGCGGCGCGCTTGATGGCCGCGTCGGCAGTGCGTAGTGCGGTGGTGGTGGCGCTGTCCCGGGCTTTCATGGCAACAATGATGTCGGCGCGGATTCTCTCGTAGGTCGTGGACATGATGCGCCTACCTTCACGCGAGCGCTGCGCGAGGGCAAGTGCTACCGGGCCCGCCCGGGAGGAGCGACGGATTGCACTCACCGCTGGTCAGGCGGGGGTAAACGGTGCAGCGTGCCGGCGATGACACCCCTGCCCTCGCACAACGTCCTCGGCGGCCCGCTGAAGCCGTGTTCGCTGCAGCCGCTCACCGGATTTTTTCGCAATGGCTCCTGCGACACCTGCGCCGACGATGTGGGCTGCCATACTGTTTGCGTGGAAGTGTCGGCCGAGTTCCTCGCGCACAGCCGTGCCGCCGGCAACGACCTTTCCACGCCGCGCCCGGATCTGGATTTTCCGGGCCTCACGCCCGGCGACCGCTGGTGCGTGTGTGCCGCCCGCTGGCTGGAGCTGCTCGAGCTGGGCGTATCCGCTCCGGTCGCACTCGCGTCCACCCACCAGCGCACCCTCGAAATCGTCCCGCTGGAGCTCCTGCAACTGCACGCCACCGCCTGAAAACCCCGGAGACCTCTGCCCGTCCCTGGGCCGATCGGCCGGGTCGCCGCACCGGTTTTCAGCCTCGACCTGCGCATCCGACCCCCTCCCGAAAAAAAATCCCCAGGAACACCCTGTTCCCCACAACGCGCTGCACGACGCTGCGTCGGTTGAGCGCCGGTTGCGGGAAGTGCAGAAGTAAGGCCGATCTCGGCGCTCTTTTCCCGCAAGGATCAAGCCCGCAACCGTAGCGGAAAGCGTAAGCTTTTCGTCCGGACCAACGTACGAAACGCTCACGCGTTTCACTGCCGCCGCGGCGGGTTTAAGCGACGGCTGCGAGCAGCCCGGATGCAATCCCTACCCTCGCCGTCGGTCAAAACCCCAGCCCCGGGAGGGAACGATGCTGCGCGGGGCAGTACGAACGAGGGAAGCTAACGTAAACAAAGGAACCCCATGACCCTCGGAACTATTCTCCTTATCGTCCTCGTGCTACTCCTGCTCGGGGTCTTGCCCACTTGGCCCCACAGCCGGAGCTGGGGCTATGTCCCGAGCGGTGGCTTGGGTTTGGTCTTGGTGATCGTGGTGGTGCTCGTGCTCATGAAACAGATTTGAACCGACTCCCATGAATCACCTTGGCCATCTCTTCCTTGCCATTTTCCTGATCCTGTTCGGCCTGAACATCACCTTCGGCCTCGGCCTGCCGGTTTGGATCAGCGGCGTTCTCGCGATCCTCGCGGGCGTACTGCTGCTTTTCGAGCGTTTCGGCGTCCGGGTCGATCGGAAATAACCCTGCCCTCGCCCCGCCCGCGCGCGCTGCGGCCACGCGCGGGCCCACCTCCAGCCGCCTCCCAGCTTCAACCGTGCAAATCGGGGAATCCACCGATCGCTTTACCTGGTTTATTCGCCTCGCGACCTTCGTGCTGATTGTCGCGATCCTGCACGTCGCGCAGGACGTCCTGATCCCGGTCGCGTTTGCCGCCCTCCTCGCGTTCCTCCTTACGCCCTTGGTGGTCCAGTTGGTCCGCTGGAAGTTTCCCAAGACGCTGGCGATCCTCACCACCGTCGTGCTGGCCTTCAGCGTGATCGCCGGCATTGGCTGGATTGTCGTCCGGCAAGTCCGGGTGCTGGTGCGCGAACTGCCCAACTACGAGCAGAACCTGCAGCGAAAAATCACCAACCTCAAGAACCCGCGCGGTCATGACAACATGACGCGAATGGTCGGCATGGTGGAAAATCTGCGGCGCGAGCTCCAAGAAGAGGCGGTCGAGAAACCCGTCGCCGCCGCGAGTCCCAACGCCACTCGTCCGATCCCGGTGGAAATCCGGCCGACGGAACCCACCCAGTGGCAGATGGCCCTGGATCTCGTCCAGCCATTCCTCAAGCCCCTCGGCGTCGCCGGCATCGTGATCGTTTTTGTCGTCGCCATGCTTTTCCAGCGCGAGGATCTGCGGGAGCGTTTCATCAAGCTGGTCAGTGGCGGCCGGCTCAATGTCGCCACGCAGGCGGTCGACGATGCCGCAAGCCGCGTCATGCGCTACCTGATGATGCAACTGGTCGTGAACGCCTCCTACGGCGTGCCGATTGGGATCGGTCTCTGGCTCATCGGCATCCCCAATGCCCCGCTCTGGGGACTCCTCGCCACGCTGCTGCGGTTCATCCCCTACGTTGGCCCTTGGATCGCCGCCGCGTTTCCGCTCGCGCTGGCACTCGCCGTCGATCCGGGCTGGAACATGCTGCTCTACACCGCAGCCCTCTTCGTGGTGATGGAGCTCGTGAGCAACAACGTGATTGAGATCATGCTGTATGGCGCCAGCACGGGCATTTCCAGTCTCGCCCTGCTGGTCGCCGCGGTTTTCTGGACCTGGCTGTGGGGCATGCCCGGGCTGGTGTTGTCGACTCCCCTTACGGTCTGCCTCCTCGTGATGGGAAACTATGTGCCGGGCCTGAGTTATTTCCGGATGCTGCTGGGCAGTGAGCCGGTGCTGGAACCGCCGGCGCAGTTCTACCAACGGATGCTGTCGATGGAGTCGGAGGATATGTTCGTCCTCGCCTCCAAGTACATCGCCGAACACTCGCTGGAGGAATTCTACGATGAGGTGTTTGTCCCCGCCCTCCTCATGTCCGAGGAGGACCGCCACAGCGGCACGTTGTCCGAGGCGCGCCAGCGTTTCATTTTTCAATCCAGCCGCGAGCTGATCGAGGAGCTCGGCCGGATTGACGAAATCGCCAAGGTCAAGGCGGACACCGCGGGCGACCCGGCCGATGCGCCGGCCGTCGCCTCGGATCTGCCTTCGCTGGCCGCGGTGCTGGTCGTGCCCGCCCGGGACGAGGCGGATGAACTTGTGGGCCAGATGCTGGCGCACCTCCTGCGCCAGCGGGGCGTCCCGGCGGGACTACATCTCCTGACAACGCC
The DNA here is from genome assembly GCA_046594805.1 of Opitutaceae bacterium. Taxonomy (GTDB): domain Bacteria; phylum Verrucomicrobiota; class Verrucomicrobiia; order Opitutales; family Opitutaceae; genus ER46. The sequence goes on from JBKJRG010000382.1 coordinate 3,926, forward strand.
GCTCGACGACGCCTTCGCCGCCGTCCAACGCGGCCACACGCGCGCCATTTTCATCTCGGCGCTGCCGCCTTCCGCCTTTGGCGCCGCCCGCCAGATGTGCCGGCGGGTCCGACTCCGTTGCCCGGGCGCGCGCGTCCTGATCGGCATGTGGCAGTACCTGGGCGCGCTGACCGCGCTCACTGAGGGCATGAGTAGCAGCCCGCCAGACGCCATCGTGACCAGTCTGCGTTCCGCGGTGGAGGAGCTGGAAAAAATTTACGCCGTCCCCGTGGTGACCGCGCCGCCGTTCTCCGGCAAGGTTGAGCAGCCGCTCGAAGCGGCGTCGCCGCGCGAAAGCTAGAAATTGCGCCGGAATATTCCGGACGACACTCCGATCGCGGTCTGCTAATGTCCCGGCATGCGAATGAGCCATGCCACGATGTACGCGCGTCTGCTCGAGGGCGACGCCGCGTGCAACGGACGCTTCTTCACCGGAGTCCTGACCACCGGGATTTACTGCCTGCCCTCCTGCAAGGCGCGCAAACCGAAGCTGGAAAACGTCCGGTTCTTCCCCAGTTGCGAAGCCGCCCGGGCCGCCGGCCTGCGCGCCTGCAAGAAATGCCACCCGGATGATTTCGCGCGGGGCGCCGATCCCATCCTGGCCGACATTGAAACTCTGGTGGCCGAGATTCGCGCGAACCCAGCCGCCTTTGCCGACGTGCGCGCCGTCGTGCGGCGTTCGGGCTTCGGATCCACGCGACTGTTCGAACTTTTCCGGCAGCACTACCATCGCACGCCAGCGGACATCCTGGCCAGCGCGAGGATCACCACCGCAAAACAGCTTCTGCTCGCCGGAGACGCGGGATTACTGGAGATCTCGACGGCGGTCGGCTTCGAGTCGTCCTCGGTTTTCCACGAGCACTTCCGGACCAGGACCGGCATGGCCCCCGCCGCGTACCGCGAGCTGCGCACCGCGACGACATTCCCCGTGACGCTGCCGGAGGAGTTTTCTTTGCCGTACCTGCGCCGCGCCTTGAGTCGCGATGGCTGCAGTGTGACGGAGAAACTGGAGGGCGACACCTACACTACCGCCGTGCAGCTCAGCAGCGGACCCGCGGTGCTGACGGTGGAGCTCGGGGTGGATACGGTGGTCTTGGCAATCCATCCCGTGATGACCACCACTCTGTTGGTAGGGCCGGCGCTTGCCGCCGTGCCGTCGCGGGGCCGACGTGATAGCCGCGACGGCATGCCGGCAAGCGGCAGCCCTGCCACCAAAGAGATTTTCATCGCCGCCGAGGCTCATACGCTCGTCGCCGGCCTGCTCGGGCTCGAGCAGGATGCCGCCGCCTTTGCCCGGCTCGCGAAAAAACTCGGTCTCGCGCGGCTCGTCGCCGGGCGCACCGGGTTGCGCATCGCCCAGACCCCCTCCGTCTTCGACGGTCTCCTCTGGGCAATCATTGGGCAGCAGATCAACTTCGCTTTTGCCTGCCAGCTGAAACGGCGATTGATCGAGCACGCGGGAAAGCCCTTGCCGAACGGACTTTTTGCGCCGCCGACGCCCGCGGCCGTGGCGGCCTTGGAGCCCGGCGACCTGCTGCCCCTCCAATTCTCGCGGCAAAAAGCCGCGTATGTCGTCGC
>JBKJRG010000388.1:0-10382 GCA_046594805.1 Opitutaceae bacterium
CTGAGCGCTCGCAAGCGAGCTGCCTACAGAAGCAGGTGCGATCCACCGCCAACCGGCAGATGCGCCCGCTTTCGCGCTACCCGTTCCTTGCGCGTTGCGGTCAGGCTGCCGACCCGGTTGGTTTGCGCCCCGCCATGTCTTCGCCGCCCCTTGGAACAGCCGGAATTTCCCCCTCCGCGCTGCATTCCGGCGCTGAGCCGCTCTTCCACGTCCGCGGGCTCGCGCGCGTTTACGGGGAGGACGAGGCCGCCGTCACAGCCCTCGCCGGCGTCGATCTGGATTTCTTCGCCGGTGAACTAATCGTCCTGCTCGGTGCCTCGGGCAGTGGAAAATCCACCCTGCTCAACCAGCTCGGCGGGCTCGATTCGCCCACGCGCGGCACCCTGCACTATCGCGGCTGGGACCTCGCCACCGCGGACGAATCGTCGCTGACCGAATTCCGGCGCGATGCCGTCGGCTTTGTTTTCCAGGCCTATAATCTGATTCCCAGCCTCACCGCCCGGGAGAACGTCGCGCTCATCACGGAGATCTGCCGTGACCCGATGTCGCCCGAGGAGGCGCTGCACCTCGTCGGCCTCGCCGATCGGATGGATCATTTTCCCGCCCAGCTTTCCGGCGGGGAACAGCAACGCGTCGCGATCGCGCGCGCCATTGCCAAGCGACCGGAGGTTTTGCTCTGCGACGAACCCACCGGGGCGCTCGATGTTAAAACCGGTATCACCGTGCTCGAGGCGGTGGAGCAGATCAATCGCGACCTGGGCACGCTCGCGGTCATCATCACGCATAACGCGATCCTGGCCGACATGGCCGATCGCATCTTCACGCTCTCCGACGGCCGCATCGTGAGCGAACGCCGCAATCCCGTCCGCGGTGCGGTGCGGTCTCTGGCGTGGTGAGCCAAACCAGATGTCAGACTTCAGATTTCAGCGAGGAGACCCAACACGACCTAGTCGGCCGCAGGCCGGACCTCTGACTTCTGATATCTGACCTCCGAGCGATGAGTCTCCTCGACCGCAAACTCCTGCGCGATCTCCATGCGCTGAAATCACAGGCCTTCGCCGTGGCCCTCGTCATGGCCTGCGGCATCGCCATGATGATCATGACGCGGTCGCTCATCCTCTCGCTGGTTACGACGCAGGACACCTATTACGAGCAGCACCGTTTCGCCCGGGTTTTTGCGCGGCTCAAACGCGCGCCCGATTCCGTGCGCGAACAACTCGCGGCCATCCCCGGCGTCGCCGCCGTCGAGACCAGCATCGCCATTCAGGTCACGCTCGACCTGCCCGGGCTGCTGGAGCCGGCGGTGGGCTTGATCAACTCACTGCCGGAGCGCGGCCCGCGCACCCTCAACCGGCTTTACGTCCGCAGTGGACGCCTCCCCTTCGGTGGAACCACCCGGGGCGAGCTGGTGGTGAGCGAGGCGTTTTCCGACGCGCACGGGCTGAAACCCGGCGCGCCGATTTCAGCGGTGCTCAATGGGCGCAAACAAACCTTCCAGCTTTCCGGCATCGTGCTGTCGCCGGAGTTCGTCTTCGAGGCCCCGCCCGGCGTCGCTTTGCCGGACAACAAGACCTACGGCGTTTTCTGGATGCCTTACAAGGAACTCGCCACGGCATTTCAAATGTACGGCGCGTTCAACAGCGCCGCGTTGACGCTCGCGCCGGGCGCCTCGGAGCGCGATGTCATCGCGGCGGTCAACCGCGTCATCGCACCGTACGGCGGCCGCGGCGCGTACGGCCGCAACGATCATCCGTCGCACCGCCGCGTCGATGACGAGATCCGCGTGTTGCAGGGTTTGTCGGTCGCGTTCCCCCTGGTGTTCCTGAGCGTGGCGGCGTTCATGACGAATTCCGTCATGAGCCGGCAAATCGCCCTGCAACGCGAACAGATCGCGATGCTCAAGGCGTGTGGCTTCAGCAACGCGCAGGTCGGCGCGCACTACTTCAAGTTCTCGCTCGCCATCGTGGCCGGCGGAGTCGGCGTGGGCGCCTTGGGCGGGCTGGTGCTCGGAGACAAGCTCGTGGGGATGTATCACTTGTTTTTCCGGTTTCCACACCTCGAGTTTATTCTCGATACGCGCGTGCTGGTGGGTGCCACGCTCGTGAGCGCGCTGGCCGCGTTCGTCGGGGTGGCCGGGGCCGTGCGCCGCGCGGTCAACCTCCCGCCCGCCGAAGCGATGCGCCCGGAAGCGCCGACCAATTTCCGGCCTGCCCTGGTCGAGCGGCTGGGCATCGCGCGCTGGTTCAGCGCCTCCTTTCGGATGGCGCTGCGCAACATCCAGCGCCGGCCCGTGCGCAGCGGCTTCACCTGCCTCGCGCTCGCGCTCGCCACCGGAATCCTGATCGTGCCGAATTCATTTCGGGACGGGATCGCCTACGTGATCGATTTCCAATGGGACGTGGTTCAGCGCCAGACCGTCACGCTCTCACTCGTCGAGCCCCAAGCCGCGCGCGCCATCGCGGACTTCAAGCATCTGCCAGGCGTGGTGCACGCGGAACCGTTTCGTTTTGTGCCCGTAGAAGTGCGGGCCAACGGCGTAACGCGCCGCCTCACCTTTCAGGGTTTGCCCGAACGCGGCACGCTGAGCCGGGCGATCGACGGGACCCCGCGACAGCTTTCGTTACCCGCCCGTGGCATTGTCATCTCGGCCAAGCTCGCCGACGTACTCCACGTCCGTCCCGGCGAGGAAGTAGTCGCACGAGTGCTCGAGGGACGGGAACGCGAAATCTCGGTGCCGGTGGTGGGCCTTGCAGAGGATTTCGCCGGCATGGCCGCGTACATGGAGCTGCACGCGCTCAACCGGCTGTTGCTGGAGGGCGATCAAATCAACGGGGCCCATGTCGTGGTGGCCCGGGGACAATGGGCCGAGTTTCTTACCGCGGTGAAAAATACGCCCCGCATTGCCGGCTGCGTGATCAAGGACTCGTTGCGCGAAGGATTCCGCAAGACGACGGCCGAGAGCATCGGTCTCATCCAGAAAATCTACCTGCTCTTCGCGACCGTCGTGGCTTTTGGCATCGTCTACAACAGCGCGCGCATTTCCCTGTCCGAACGGGCGCGGGAGCTGGCCACGTTGCGCGTGCTCGGCTTCAGCCAAGGTGAAGTCGGCGCCGTGCTGGTGGGAGAGCTCGTCCTGCTCACCGTGGTCGCGCTCCCGTTCGGGCTCCTGCTCGGCTCGGGATTCGCGCGGGGGATTCTGTCCGCGGTGAACACGGAAACCGTCCGGCTGCCGCTGGTGCTTACCGCCGCGAATTACGCCTTCGCGGTCCTGGTGGTCGCAATTGCGTCGACCTTGTCTGCGCTCTTTGCCGCCCGTAAGCTCGCTTCCATCGATCTCGTGAGTGCGCTGAAGGCGCACGACTGAAACTCTGCATGAAACCAGCCCCCGTTCCCTCCAACTCGCCCCGGCGAAAGACCGGCCCCGCCTGGCGGCGCCGCATTCCCTGGCTTGGGGGCGCGCTGCTGGTCCTGCTCATCACGATTGGACTCTGGCCCCGGGCGATTCCGGTGGAATCTGCCGCGGTCTCGCGCGGTCCCTTGGTGGTAACCGTGGACGAGGAGGGCATGACGCGGGTCAAGAACCGATTCCTGCTCTCCGCGCCGGTCGGAGGCCAGCTCCGGCGCATCGATTGGAAGGCGGGCGCCGAAGTGGTGGCCGGAGAGACGAAGCTCGCGGTGCTGGAAACCAGCGGAGCCGATTTCATGGACGCGCGCAGCTTGGGACAGGCGGAAGCACGCGTGCGCACCGCTGAGGCGGCCCGCGAGGCCGCACAGGCGCAACGCGACCGTGCCGGCGTTTCCGCGAAAATGTTCGCCGCGGACTTCGAGCGCGCGAAGCAGCTCCGCGAGCGGCAGGTTTCGTCCACGCAGGAATTCGAGATCGCGCAGATGCGCGCGGACACATCGGCGCAGGAGGTGCGCGCCGCGGAGTTCGCATTCAAGGTGGCGGAGTTCGAGCTGCAACAGGCGCGCGCGCTCCTCATCCGTGGCCAGGGTGGCGCGGCCGAGGCGGAGCCGCTCGTTATCACCTCGCCCGTCAGCGGACGAATCCTGCGAGTGCTGCAGGAAAGTGCGCGGGTGGTGCCCGCCGGTTTTCCGCTGCTGGAGGTCGGCGATCCCACCGATCTCGAGGTGCGGATCGAAGCGCTTTCCCGCGATGGCGTGGCGATCCGCCCGGGGGCGCGCGTCATGCTCGAGCAGTGGGGCGGCCCCGAGCCACTCGTCGCGCGCGTCCGACTGATCGAACCTTCGGCCTTCACCAAGATCTCCGCCTTGGGCGTCGAGGAGCAGCGCGTCTACATCGTGGCCGACTTCGTCGAGCCGGTGGAGAAGCGGTCTGCCTTGGGTGATAATTACCGCGTCGAAGCCCGGGTGGTCACGTGGGAGAATCCCCAGGCACTCCGGGCCCCGGCGGGCGCCCTCTTTCAACGCCAGGGTGAGTGGCAGGCCTTTGTCGTCGACGGCAGCAGCGCGCGACTGCGGGCGATCTCCATCGGCAAGACCAACGGAGTGCAGGCCGAAATCATCAAGGGCCTCGCGGAGGGCGAGCGGGTGATCGTCTATCCCGGCGACAAGGTGAAGGATGGGACCCGCGTGACCCCGCTCGAGATCGATCGGCGGTAGGGAACGGCGCGCCGCGGGGACGGGGCCGGCGCGCCGACGTGGTCGCGTTTGACTTGGCGGGAAGGCCCGCGAAGCGTGGCGGCGCCCATGACCCGCGTAGCCGACACCATCGCCGCCCTCGCCACTCCCGTGGGCACGGCGGCCCTGGCCGTTGTGCGTGTCAGTGGTCCGGATACGACGCGGCTGGCCCGGGAACTGGCGGGGAGCCCTCCCCCACCCCGCATCGCGCGGCACATCGATTACCGGGATCGCGCGGGCGAATTGCTCGATGACGTGCTGCTGACGTTTTTCGCCGCGCCCAAGTCATATACCGGGGAAGACGCCCTCGAGGTGTCCTGTCACGGCAATCCTTTCATCGCGCAAAAAATCCTCGGCGATCTTTTCGCGCGCGGTTGCCGCCCCGCGGAACCGGGCGAGTTCACCCAGCGCGCCTTCCTGAATGGCCGGATGGATTTGAGCCAGGCGGAAGCGGTGATGGATTTGATTCAGGCGCGCAGCGAACGCGCCTTGGCCGCGGCGAACCAGCAACTGCGGGGTTCGCTCGGGCGAAGGATGAGCGAGTTGATCGACCGGCTGTTGCTCGTCCTGGCCCGGATCGAAGCCTATATCGACTTCCCGGACGAAGACCTGCCGCCGGAAGATCGCGGCTGGGTCCGGCAAGAGATCGAGCGGTTATCGGAGGACACCCGCCGGCTGCTCGCCACGAGCCATTTTGGGCAGCTCCTGCGGGACGGCGTCAGAACGGTAATCATCGGCGAGCCCAACGTGGGAAAAAGCAGCCTGCTCAACCGGCTGGTGGGTCGCGATCGGGCGCTGGTCAGCCCGGAACCCGGGACGACCCGTGATTTCATCGAGGAACGCATCCTGATCGGGGGGCACTGCATCCGACTCATCGATACCGCGGGCTTGAATCCGTCCCCTGCCCCGCTCGAGCGGCTGGGCATTGCAAAGACCCACGAGATCCTGGCGGAGGCCGACCTGATTTTGAGGGTTCTCGATGCCTCCGCGCCGACGAGAGCAGAATTCCCGCCGCTTCCGCCTGGCATTTCGTACATTATAGTGTTAAATAAGAACGATTTACGTAAGCATCACGACTTACCAGAAAGTCCTGAAAAAAGTAATACTGTCCGGATCTCGGCGCTCACCGGCGAAGGTATCGACAACCTTTTGGCGCGAATTCACGCCGAAGCGGACGCCCTCCAAGCGCCCGTCGGCCCCGATACAATCGCGATCAATGAGCGACACGCCCAGGCCTTGAAAGCGGCAAACGATGCGTTGCTTGCTGCCGCGGAAAAAACCGATTCGTCCCGAGAAATTGAGCTGCTCGCCAGCGACCTTCGCGCAGCCTTGGCGGCTTACGGCGAAATCACGGGCAAAATCGACAACGAACAAATGCTGGATCGGCTGTTCGCCACATTCTGTATTGGAAAGTAGCGGCGAGTTGCCGGCAACGTGAACCCTTTGAACCGTGATTTTCACCGACACGCATTTTGATGTCATCGTCTGCGGGGCGGGCCATGCCGGCGTCGAGGCCGCTTTAGCGTCTTCACGGATGGGCGCCAAAACCCTTTTGCTCACGGGCAACATCGACACCATCGGCCAGATGAGCTGCAATCCCGCGATTGGCGGTCAGGCAAAGGGTCAGATTGTCCGCGAGATCGATGCCTTGGGTGGCGAGATGGGAATCAACACCGATGTGACCGGAATTCAATTTCGGCTGCTCAATGAATCCAAAGGTCTCGCCGTTCAGTCTCCCCGTGCACAGTGCGACAAGAAGGCCTACCAATTTCGGCTAAAACATACCTTGGAACTGCAGCCAGGACTGAGCCTGTTCCAAGCGACGGTCACCGGACTGACCTATCGCGACGGGAAGGTCGTGGGTTGCCGCACCAACCTCGACATCGAATTCGAAGGGCAGACGGTGATTGTCACGACAGGGACATTTTTGAGGGGACTGATGCACATCGGCCAGAACCAGAATGAAGGGGGCAGGCTAGGGGACTTCAGCGCAAAAACTCTCTCCGCAAGCTTGGCCGAGGCGGGGGTCGAGCTACGCCGGCTCAAAACCGGAACACCGCCCAGACTTCTCGGGCGGAGCTTGGACTTCAGCAAAATGGAGGAGCAGAAAGGGGATTCGCAGCCCACGTATTTTGCGTTTCACGATACGCGGGGAGAGGAGGAGTTGTTCCACGTGGAACACACCGGCGAACGGCGGTTAGGTTGGCGACCGGGTTGTGAACAAGTCTCGTGCTGGATGACCTACACCACCGCCGAAACCGAGCGACTGGTCCGCGACAACCTCCACCTCTCCGCAATGTTCAGCGGTAACATAGAAGGCGTTGGCCCAAGATATTGCCCAAGTATTGAGGACAAATTTGTCCGGTTTGCGGACAAATCCCGACACCTCCTTTTTCTCGAACCCGAGGGCCGTTCCACCGATGAATTCTATGTGAATGGGTTGTCAACAAGTCTGCCGTTCGACGTGCAAATACGTATGGTGCGCAGCATCCCTGGACTGGAAAAAGCGGAAATTCTTCGGCCCGCGTACGCCGTCGAATACGACTTTGCTCCACCGACCCAGCTCTTTGCTTCGCTGGAATCCAAGAAGGTAAGTGGGCTCTTTTTTGCCGGACAAATCAACGGCACGTCCGGCTATGAGGAAGCAGCCTGCCAAGGCTTGGTCGCGGGCGTCAATGCGGCGAACAAGGCCCGCAATACCCCTCCCATGTTGATCGGTCGGCATGAGGGCTACACCGGGGTCTTAATCGATGACCTGGTCACCAAAGGGACGAGCGAGCCCTACCGCATGTTCACCAGCCGGGCCGAACATCGCCTCCTGTTCAACCATGGCAGCGCCGAGCTCCGTCTCGCGCACCATGCAGCCGCGCATGGGCTCCTTCCCCGAGCACGCCTCGATCGGATCGAGGCCAAGCGGGCCCGCATCTCTCACTGGATTCAAAAACTGGAAAAGGAACGAACGCCCGCCGGCACGTTTGCCGAAGTCATCCGCCGCGACCGTACTGTCCCCGTGTCACATCCAGAGTTTACCCAGGAGTCCAAACCGGTCCGCGACGAGGTGATCTACCGCATTAGCTATCAAGGCTATCTCGCGCGGGAGGAGCGTCAGGTTGAAAAACTGGCGCAGGTGGAAAAAATCCGCGTTCCAATATCACTTAATTATTTGTCCATAAAAGGTTTAACTAAAGAATGCGCCTTGAAACTGTCCGCGCTCAAGCCTCTCACACTGGGCCAGGCCAGCCGCGTGAGCGGGGTAAATCCCGCCGATATCAGTATTCTGATGGTTTATCTGGCATCGAGCGGGGACACCGGATGACGGCCGCGAGTGGGGCAGGGGGCCACCCGCCTCCCAGCATAAGTTATCCCGCCTTGCTGGCCCGGCGGCGGACGGAACTGGCGGAGGAATTGGAGCGAATTGCGCTGAAGGCGGGCCCCTTGGTCTGGGAAGTGGGCTCCGGTCACGGCCATTTCCTGACGGCCTACGCGACGGCGCACCCGGAGAAAATATGCATCGGCATCGATCTCGCGAGCGACCGCATTGCTCGTGCCCACCGCAAACGCGACCGCGCGAAACTCCCCCACCTGCACTTCATCCGGGCCGAAGCGCGCTTCTTCCTCGATGTCCTGCCGCCGGCGGTGCGTTTTGACACCGTCTTCGTTCTTTTTCCCGATCCCTGGCCAAAGCTGCGGCACCACAAGCACCGCATCCTTCAACCCGAATTCCTTGCGGCGACGGCCGCCCGGGCCAAACCCGGATGCCGGCTCTATTTTCGCACGGACCACCGTCCTTACTTTGAGGATGCGCGAAAGGCCGTGTCTGAATCTGCGAACTGGCAGCTGGTCGATGAGCCTTGGCTGTTTGAGTTCGTGACGGTATTTCAAAGCCGGGCGCCGGTCCATCACTCCCTCGTCGCGCGCCGCGGGTGAGCGGCAGCCCATAAGCAGGCGGGTCGGGAAAACCCGGAGCCACTTATTACTCCAACCCGCGCTTCCGCGAAAGATTTCAGGGGTTGACGGAGGGTAGGGGCCCGCCCTTTCTTCATCTTTCCTTTCGTTCCATCTGTATCGCGCGCGCATGTCACGGGTCACTAAACTCGCCACTCTCCTCCTGCTGCCGGCCTCCGGCGTTTCGACGTTTGCAGCGGAAGCACATGGCGTTTCCGCGGTCGCCGAACCCCTGTTCCATGTCGGCCCACTCCCGGTCACGAACAGCATGGTGACAAGTTGGGTCGTCGCTACAGTGCTGGTCATCATCATCCGGATCGCGATCCGGAAGCCGACCCTCGTGCCGTCACGCGGCCAGGCGGTGGTGGAGAATCTCGTCGAGGGCGTGCTCGAGCTGACGGCACCGATCGTCGGGAGCAAGGTCGCGAAGCACACCTTCCCCCTGCTCGTCGGCCTCTTCACCTATATCCTGATCCAGAACTGGAGTGGGCTTTTCCCGGGAGTCGGCACGATTTATTTTCGCGGGCACGAGCTCGTCCGTCCCGGCAACGCCGATCTCAACGGCACCATCGCCCTGGCGATCGTCTCCATCGTCGCGTGGTTTTATTTCATCATGCGCTATGCGGGCCCGGCGCTGGTGCTGAAAGACATCTTCGGCAACAAGGCCGACAAGAGCGAGGTTCCGGCCATCATCTACTATCCGCTCTTCCTGGTGTTTTTCGCCGTCGGCCTGATCGAGGACATCTCCATCGCTTTCCGTCCGATTTCACTTTCGTTCCGGCTATTCGGCAACGTGTTCGGGGGCGAAAACCTGTTGCACTCGATGTCGGCGATTACGCCGTGGCTCCTCCCAATACCTTTCTACTTTCTCGAGCTGCTGATCGGCTTCGTGCAGGCGCTGGTATTCACGCTGCTCGTCAGCGTTTACATCGGCCTCATCTGCAATCACGGCGACGACCACCATGAGACCGCCCCCGGCGACGGGAAGTCCTCGCACGCGGCCCACTAACTTTCCCGCCGGGAGCGTGCCACGCGTGCGCACGGCGGGACAACAACCCAAGATACACCACCATGATTGAAATCCTCGCTCAAACCACCACCGGCGTGACCGGCAGCATCCAGGGCGCGTTCGGCTGTCTCGCCGCCGCCATCGGCGTCGGTCTTGTCGGCGCCAAGGCCGTCGAGGGCGTCGGCCGCAACCCCGGCGCGTCCGGCAAAATCCTCGTCCAGTCCATCATCGGCATGGCGCTGGCCGAAGCTGTCGCGTTCTACGCCTTGTTCCTCGGCAAGTAATCCCGCCCACGCCGGCGCCCCGCGCCGGCGTGGTCCCTTTCTCCCGTCTGCCATGTTCTCCTCCCTGCTCTTCCTCGCCGCCGATGCCACGCACGCGGTTACCGCCGGGCATGACTCCGCTCCGAGCGGCATCACCAAGATCTCCCAGGACTTCGGCATCGCCCCCTCGCTCATCGTCGCGCAGATCCTGAGCTTCTCCATCGTCGCATTCGTCCTCTGGAAGTTCGCCTTCAAGCCGGTCATGGTGACGCTCGACGAGCGCCAGCAGAAAATCGCCGCCGGCCTGAAGTACGCGGACGACATGCAGGCGAAGCTCGCGGCCACGCAGCAGGAAACCGCCGCCGTCCTCCGGAATGCCAACATGGAGGCATCGCGCATCATCGAGGACGCCCGCAAGGCCGCCAAGGAATTCCTCGATCGCCAGACGCAGGAGGCCAGCGCGAAGGCCAACGATCTTTTCAACAAGGCCCAGCAGGCCATCGAGCTCGAGCGGCGCAAGATGC
>JBKJRG010000156.1:0-4752 GCA_046594805.1 Opitutaceae bacterium
CACGCTGTAATCCCAAGTGTTTTCCACCGCCCTCACGGCCGGCAGAGTCCAGAGAGCCGCAAGGGCGGCGAAGAAGATCGGCTTTAATCGTAACATAGTTAGCCCGCGATAATGCGCCGACCACTACGGCGGTCTGACCAAGCACATCTCCCAAACCAACCGGTTTGACGGGCTAGGAAACTGCTTCGTTCCCCCCGCAGGGCAAACGGGTGGCGGTACAAATAGGGTAAACCCTTGAGGCAGTGAGGGGGATATTTTGTCCGCCCTACTAACCCCGGATGGACAAGGAGCTTGGGCGCGCCGGTGCAAGCAGTTCGTGGAGAGGTGTTAAAAGGGAGGGAAGCATCTTTGCGACACTCTGGCCTCACGCGTCTTTGCCGTTGTAGGAGCCAGCTTGCAGGCGATTCTCCCTGACACACTAGCCGCGGCCGTCTTTGCCGTGGTAGGAGCGTGCTTGCAGGCGATTCTCCCTGATTCTCCCTGATCCCCATCGCCGGCAGGCAGGCTCCTACAAGAGACGAGCAACTGCAGAGCACCCGGCCCGGACGGGCAGATACGGGCGATGGAAAATTGAGAATTGAAAATTTCTAATCTGCAATTGGTCGCGCGGCGCATCCGGTCCTGTGGCGGCAGGCGGCCCTGCCGGCCCAGGTTTTCCAAATTCCCCGATTTCAGATTTTCAATTTTCAATTTTCCATCACCCGCGGTCATGGGTCGTTCGGGTTATGCCATGATTTGGTATTTCGACGGGTCTTCGGTCTCTGGTCTCTGGTCTCTGGTCCCAGCCGAAGGCTGACTTGCCACGCGTCCCGCGACCCTCACCTTCGTCCCACGAAATGCCCACCACTGTCTTCACGATCGCCAACCAGAAAGGGGGCGTCGGCAAAACCACCACTGCGGTGAACCTGGCCGCCGCGCTGGCGGAGAAAAAAATCCACACGCTGCTCGTCGATCTCGACCCGCAGGCCAACGCGACCAGCGCCGTCGGGGTGGAAAAGCAGGCCGGCCGCAGCCTCTATGGTCCGTTACGCGGCGAAGGCACCGCCTTCGAGATGATCACGCCCACGGCCTACGAGCACCTGGCGCTCATCCCCAGCGAGGAGGATCTGGCGGCCGCGGAAATCGAACTGGCGCAGATGGAGAATTACCTCGCGAAACTGCGCGGCGTGCTGGACCCAATCCGGAACTCCAACGGCTACCGCGTCATCATCATCGACTGCCCGCCCGCCCTCGGGATGCTCTCGATGAACAGCCTGGCGACGGCCGACTATCTTTTCATCACGCTGCAGTGCGAATACATGGCGCTGGAAGGGCTCGGCCAGATCCTCCGCAACGTCGAGCGGCTGAAGGCGGCGCACGTGAACGATAAGCTCCAACTCGGCGGGGTCATCATGACGATGTTCGATTCACGCACCAACCTGGCCAAGCAGGTCGTGGACGAAGTGAAACAGCATCTGCCGGACAAAATCTTCCAGACGGTGATCCCGCGCACCGTCCGGCTCAGCGAAGCCCCGAGTTTCGGCAAGCCGATCTTCGCCTACGATCCGAACGGCGTCGGCTCGACCTCCTACCGCGCCCTCGGCAAGGAAGTGATCGAGCGGTTCGCGCTCCGCGCCTAGCGCGGTTTCGGGTTCTGAGTTTTGGGTTTTGAGTTGCAAGGCCGGGAACCCAAAACTCAAAACCCAAAACTCAAAACGCGCCTGATGCTCTCCTCCCTCGACAAATACCGCCAGGCCTTCCTCGTCGGGCTGCAGAGCAATCTGATCTACCGCTGGAATTTCATGGTGCGGGGATTCTTTTCGCTCTTCCACCTCGCGGTCGTGTTCATCCTGTGGGGCGCGGCCTATGCCGGCACGGACCAGATCGGCGGCTACGATCTCCGCCAGACGCTCACGTATTTCGTCACGCTGCTGGTGCTGCAGTTTTTCATCAGCGCCTTCAACGAGGACTACCAGATCAGCGAGGAAATCCGCAACGGACTGATCAACCAGTTCCTCCTCAAGCCGATCAACTACTTCGCGTACCGGTTCAGCATCTTCGTGGCGGCGCGGCTGGTATCCGGGGCGCTGATCCTCGTGCCCCTGCTCTGCGCCCTGCCCTTCATCAAGGGCTACCTCACCTATCCGATCGACCCGTGGCGCTTTGGGCTGATCATTCCCGTCCTGCTGTTGTCGGCGCTGATTCAATTCAGCATCGCCTACTGTTTCGGGATGCTGACGTTCTGGTTCCTGGAAATCCAGGGCTTCGTCATCCTCTCGATGGCGATCGAGACCGTGCTGGGCGGCCAGATCTTCCCGCTGGATTTGCTCCCGCCCGCGATCTACCGCGTCGCGCAATTCCTGCCGTTTTATTACCAGATGTATTTTCCCGGCGCGATTCTCACCGGGCGGATCGGCTTCCCCGCGGCGGTGCAGGGCATCGGCATCCAGGTCTGCTGGGTGTTCGCGCTGCTCGCGTTAAACCAATTCTTGTGGCGACGCGGCCTGCGGCGACACACGGCCGTCGGCGGCTAAATCAATTGCGGATTTCGGATTGCGGATTGCGGATTAAAAACGGCCGTGTCCCTTCGAATATCGCCCGCTTGGGTTTGAACAATCCGCAATCCACAATCCGAAATCGAACGATGCTTCACTACCTCCGCATCTGGCTGGCGAGCGCGCGTTATTCGATCGTGCGGACGATGATGTTTCGCGGCGACTTTCTGGTGTGGTCGCTGGTCGAGTTCTTCTGGATGAGCGTGAACCTGCTGCTCATCTCCGTCATCTACCAGCACACCAGTTCCATCGCCGGCTGGAACAAATACGAGATGATGTTGCTGGTCGGCACCTCGATGTTGATGCAGCGGTTCCTGATGGGATTTTTCTGGAGCAGCATCTTCGAGATGGGACGCAATGTCCGGAGTGGGAACTTCGACTTCTTCCTCGCGCAGCCCGGCAGCGTGATGTTCATGGCGACGACGCGGAAGGTGGACCTCGACGGATTGATTAACTCCGTGGTGGCCGGCGCCGTGGTGATCTATGCGGCGACGAAGCTCGGGCTGCACCCCGGCGCCGGCACGATTGCGATCTATTTTTTCCTGATCGGGTGCGGACTGGTGATTCACTACAGCATCCTCGTCATCTCCATCTCCCTCGTCTTCTGGCTGACGAGCGCCCAGGGCGTCGAGGGAACTTATTTCACGATGATGGAGTTTTCCCGGCTGCCGCGGGAGGCGTTCAAGGGCGTGGTCACCCAAGGCCTCTTTGTGTGGCTCCTACCGGTGGTGGTGGTGAGCAATGCGCCGGCCCGCACGCTCCTGCATGGCTTCGAGCCGGCGTGGGCGCTTTGGCTGTTCGCGAGCGCCGTGGCGTGGTTCGTGCTCGCCGTGATCGTCTTTCACCGCGGACTGCGCCGGTACGCGAGCGCTTCATCCTAGTGTCCGTCGGCAGCAATCAACGTCCATGTCCGACTCGTCCCCTTCCGCCCTGGCCGCCCTGGAAGACCGCATTGGTTACCGGTTTCGCGATCAAACTTTGCTGGAGCGCGCGGTCACGCATTTGTCGTTCGTCCAGGATCAGCCAGGAATGGAGAGCAACCAGCGGCTGGAATTCCTGGGCGATGCCGTCCTGCAAATCCTCCTCGCCGAGGAGCTGTTCGATCGTTCCCCGGACGAGCGGGAAGGTTTCCTGAGCCGACGCCGGGCCTTGCTGGTCAACGGCACGGTGCTGGCCCAGCTCGCGAGCGAGATCGGGCTCGCCGACTGCCTGCGGCTGGGCGCCAGCGAAGAATCCACCGGCGGACGGCAGCGGGCCTCCTCCCTGGGCGATGCATTCGAGGCGCTGGTGGGCGCACTTTACCGCGACAGCGATATCGATCAGGCGCGGCGGACGGTGCTGCGGATTTACGGCGATCTCGAGCAGCGGCTCGCGCCGCTGGAGGAAGGCGAAAACCCCAAGGGTCGCTTGCAGGAGCTGGTCCAGCCCGTGCACGGCAACAACGCGCTGCGCTATGAAGTGGTGCGGGTGGAGGGCCAGGACCACGCCCGCGACTACGAGATCACGGTGTATCTGCTCGACCGTCCGCTCGGTTCCGGTCGCGGTGCCTCCAAGAAAAGCGCCGAGGAAGCCGCGGCGCGCGCCGCGCTGGCGACGCTCGGCGCCGTGTAGGGGCGTCGCTTGACGACGCCTGCAGGTACGAACTTGGCGCCCACCCCGGGCGTCGTCAAGCGACGCCCCTACAGGTTGAGTCGGACGACGCGCGACCCGCTTGAGCCGGTTTGCTCTTCGCTCGTTTCTGGGTTTTGAATTTTCCTGCATGCCTGTTTCCAGCGTCCAGCGCCACAAGGTCACCGGGGTCACGCCTCCCGCGCGCGGCGCGGTGATCGCGGAACTGGTGCGCCGCCAGCCGGCGCCGGTCTGGCTCGTTGTGGCCGAAGACCTCAAGACGGCGGAACACCTCGCGGAGGACATCGCGTTTTTCAAGCAGGCCGGGGCGGGGTCGCGCGCGCAACAGGTGCTGGTTTTCCCCGAGTCGCTGCAGGACAGCCGGGACATGCGGGAGGCGTTCGCCGCTTCGAGTGACCGGCTGACTGTGCTGTCGCGGCTCCGCGCGCTCCGCGGGTTGTCGAGCACGCCCGATACCCTCGTGGTGGCGACGACTCCCGCCGCGCTGCTGCAGGCCGTGCCCGCATTGGAAGAATTCGCGACGCGAGAACTCACGCTGGTGCCCGGCCAGGCGCAGTCTTTCCAAGGGCTGCTCGAGCAGCTGCAAAAA
>JBKJRG010000261.1:0-3665 GCA_046594805.1 Opitutaceae bacterium
GGTCAGCGCGCTTGCGCGCGCTCTGGAAAGCGCTCGCAAGCGAGCTGGCCTACAGGGTCACCTTTCAGTATTCAAAAGCACGAGGAGATTCGTGGCCGACTGAATGGATACGGCTGAGGGCGCCCTTCGACGAGCTTTGTCAATTGTGATCGGGTCGCCTTGACGGGGCCGGCTAAACCCGGCATGGTTTTGCCATGGCTACGCTGGAAACCCAGTTGAAAGCGCTCAACCCGGAAGAGAAGCGAGCACTCGCGGACTGGCTGTGGCGCTCGGCGGAAAATGCGCCGGACTTGGCACAAGCGCAGGTGGATAAGTTGAATGCGCGCGCCGACGCAGCGCTCAAGGATGCGGCTTGTCGGTTCCCGCTAGGAGATGCGGAAAAGAAGCTGCGTCGATGAGGGAATGGATGCAGGTCGGAGGCTTCGCCGACGATCTGCAGGCAGCCTACGACTACTTCAAACGCGGTGGTGGATTGTCCGCTGCAGATCGCTTCCTGGCTCGATACAGTCGTTGCATCGCGTTAATCACGAAGCATCCTGAGGGTTGCGCCATCCGAGGGCACGGCTGGCGTCAGAAGCCCATCCCCGATTCTACGTTCAGCCTATATTATGGCGAACGCGGCGGATATTGGATGCTCGCTGGAATCCAGAGCACGGTCCAGGGTCCGGATCGAATTCAGGCTCTGCTTTTGATTCGGGAAGTGAGTGAAAACGTATAACGGACGCCGGACGCCGGACGCCAGATGCCAGACGGCAGACGGCGGACGGCGGCCCGGAATCGGACAATACTGAGGGCGGAGGGCGGAGGGCGGATAACCAATAACGAATAACAAATAACTCGCCCCGCCTGCGGCGGAGGCTTTTCGTCGCGGCGATGGCGAGAATACTGCGCGCGGGAATCTGGCTGGTCGTGGTCATGGCCTGCGTCGCCGGCGGGCGCCTCGCCCGCCGTGCCTGGCCTGCTGAGAGCGATGTCGCTCGCTGGTTCATTCCCGGTTCGGTGGGCGAGGAGGTCAGGCTGAGGGCAGACGGCGGACGCCGGACGCCAGATGGCGGACAGGGAGGGCAGACGGCGGAGGGCAGTCTCGGAGTAGACAAGGCGGACGACGGACGGCGGAGGACAGACGGCGGCCAGGAATCTGAGGTCAGACGGAAGCCTGCCTCCGCAGGGCTGACATCCGCCATCCGCCATCTGCCATCTGGCTCGGAAGAGCTGCCATCGGCCATCGGCCCTCTGCCCTCTAGTTCCGCAGGGCCGTCGTCCGCCATCCGCCGTCTGTCCTCAGGATTCCAAACGCGTGCGTTCAGCGGACTGAATACGTCGGAAGAGCAGGACTGGGGTCGCCGTAATGGACTGACCAAGCCATTGGCATTTTCGCATAATTTGGGGGCGATTTTTCCGCCGTCTCTGTTCGCGGAGCATCCCGAGTTTTTCCCGCTGGCGGATGGTAAGCGGCTCGAACCGCCCAAGGGTTCTTACTTCTGGAATCCGGACATCGCTCGTCCGGATGTGGCCAAGTACGCCGCCGAAGCGGCGGGGAAATACTTCGAAAAGAATCCGGACGAAGTGAGTTTTCCATTGGGCGTGAACGACGCCCTGATCTGGGGCGAATCGCCGGAGTTGCTGGCGCTCGCGACTCCAACGAAGTGGTTTCGCGACCGGCCGGATTATTCGAATGTCGTGTTTACCTTCATGAATCGGGTGGCGGAACAGCTCGAGCACACGCATCCCCAAAAATACCTGGGCGCACTGGCGTACTACTGGGCGGAGAATACGCCGGCATTTCCCCTGCATCCACAAGTGGTGCCGTTCCTGACGGCGGATCGGGGGCAGGGGTATGATGCCGCGTTCAAAGAGGAGGAGTTTTCACTCCAACGGCGTTGGGGGGGACGCGGTCGTTATTCGTTATCCGTTAATCGTTATTCGTCGGGTTCAGCTGGTCTTACAAATAACAAACAACCGATAACCAATAACCGCGCCGAAGGCGCCGCCGCTCTGCGTCGGCTTGGCATGTACGACTACCTGTACGGCGTCGGCTTCCTCATCCCCCGCATTCACACCAAACTGCTGGCAGAGAATTTGCGGCATGCGCGGTCCGTGGGGTTTACTGATTACTTTGCCGAGGTGAATCCGAACTGGGGACTGGATGGGCCGATGCCTTGGCTCACGGCGCAGTTGTTGCAGGATCCGGAACAGTCGGAGGCGGCGCTGCTGGATGAATACTATCGGCGTTATTTCAAGGAAGCCGCGGCGCCGATGCGGCGGTTCTTCGAGCGTTGCGAAGAGCAGTGGATGAATCAGCCGGGGCCACCTTATTGGCTGAAACATTATCGCAACGAGTCGCAGGCCATTATTTTTCCCGCTGCGGTCTGCCGCGAGTTGCGGGCACTGCTGGAGGAAGCCAGGCAACGGGCGGGATCCGGCAAGGTTCGCCAGCGCGTGGAACTCACCAGCGTCGCCTTCGGCGTGACCGAGCGGTTCGTGGCCTTCAAGGCAGCGAAGGATCAGGTCACGCGGACTGCCCTGCAGGCTGCACTAGCCCCTGAAATCGAGGCCAGCCTCGTGACCTACCTCAGCGCCCGACGGGAGTTCATCCATTATACCTCGGAAGTTCGGCGGACAGCTCCGCTGGCGCTCCATCCCTTCGGTTGGGACGATTACCTGCACAACGACCCCATGCCGTTGGCGTTGCTCGCGCTGGGGCGGGCCTCGACCGCCTCGACCCGGGTTATTGGTTCTTCGTTACCCGTTATTCGTGATTCCAAGCTTTTAAGCGAACCGTTGGTGGCAGCCCTTTGGCCTGCAATTTCTTCTTCTTTATCGATTTCCGGTCCCCCGAATAACCAGGAACGAATAACGAATAACCTCCCCCGCACCTCCAGTCCCCCGAATAACCAGGAACGAATACCGAATAACCGCGTCAAAGGCACCACCCCGAATAACCAGGAACGAGTAACGAATAACCGCGCCGCCGCCGGCAGCCGCGAACTACTCAAGGACGCGTCAATGTCCGGCGCCCTCAGGCCCGGTCGAACCATCGCCGGCCTGCCTTATGGCGTCTCTTTGCCGCGCGACTGGATCAGCCAGGTCGAGCCGGCGGAATTTCATCGCGCGGAATTAGTCGGAGCGGGAGAGGACCGCGTGCTGCGAATCTCAGGGAGCAAGGATACCCGGCTTTCGCAATGGACTCAGATCGGCGGCGGCGGATTGCACCAAGGAGAGATTCGGCTGCGCGGCCGGGTATCGACCGGCGTCGTGGTCCGGTTGATCTTTGCGTGGCTGGACGAGAAGCACCAGCACGTCGGCTGGACCGGCGTCCGGCTACCGGAAGGGGAGTGGCCAGAGTGGGTCAGTCTTAAACAAGCGGGACTGCCACCAAAAGGTGCGGCGTGGGTCGGGCTCGGGTTTCGGGTGCAGAATCAGGTGCCGGGGGATTGGGTGGAGGCGAAGGGATTCAGTCTGCGCAGCGCGGACTGAATCCCTTTGCCTCCAGTTATTGGTTATTTGTTAGCGGTTATTGGTGGAGAGCTCGAAGGTGGTTCGCGCAGACAGACAGGCGTGCGGGCCCATCAACGAGCCGAGTAACAAGTAACGAATAACGACTAACGAAAAACTGCGCGCAGCGCCCGCCCCTTGACTACGCCCCATCGCAGGACATTCTTCCA
>JBKJRG010000592.1:0-7501 GCA_046594805.1 Opitutaceae bacterium
CTTCAGGATTTTGCGCGCGGCGGAACGCGCTGTCGGTGGCGGCCGATGCCGCGACGCGCAAAATCCTGCTTACTTCTTCGCCTGCCCGCGCTTGAACTTCGTCGTAAACTTTTCCACGCGGCCGGCCGTGTCGACCAGGCGCTTCTCGCCGGTGTAGGCGGGGTGGGAATCCATCGTCACGTCGCGCGCGAGGACGAAATATTCCACGCCATCGATCTGCTCCTTGCGGGCCGACTTGACCGTGGATCGTGTGAGGAAACGGCGCCCGGTCCCGATATCCAGGAAGCAGACGTTGTTAAGAGTGGGATGGCCTTCAGCTTTCATCGCGGTAAATCCTTAACCTTGGCGGGCCTTATAACGCGGCTCGACCTTGTTGATGACGTAAATCTTGCCCTTGCGACGCACCACCTGGCACGCCGGGTGACGCTTCTTGGCTGATTTGATGGAGGAAACGACTTTCATAAAAGGCGCCAAAGCATAGCCCGGCCGGAGCACTGTCAACTGAAATGTCCCCCGTGCGCCCGGCGGCCGCACGGTCTTTCGTTTAGGCCGCGTAAATGTAGGCCAGCTCGCTTGCGAGCGCGGTTTGGCGCGCGCAAGCGCGCTGACCTACGGTAAAGGCGTTTGAACAGCCAAAACGAAAGACCATGGGCCGAAGGGCGCACCTCGAAATTAACCGGGGCTGCGCAATTTTGTGCTCGGGGTCTTTTGGGGGCGTCAGCTTAGTGTCGGGTCCAGTAAATATCTTTCCGCGGCAGCCACGAGCGTGAGCGAGTGGACCGGCCAGCATCCACTACGCCGCGGGACTTATTGAGCTTTTTGGCGGGAGACCACAGTAATTTGGGCCATGCGAATTTCATCGGATCAACCTCAAGTCCGGCCGGCGGCCGTATCCGCGTCTTCGCGCCGGCAATTCCTCCGACAATCAGCGCTCTTGGTCGGCGGCTCCACTTGGGCGGCGCGGGCGCTCGCGGCGGCGCCGGACCGGGAGCCGATTATTGATGTGCACCAGCACGTGCAGTATGGCGGGCGGCCCGATAATGTGCTCGTCGCCCACCAGCGCGCGCTCGGGGTGACCACTTCGGTGCTGATGCCGTCCGGTGACCGCGGCGGCGAACACCAGGGAGGCTCCGGCGAGCACGCGGCGGTCGTGGCGCTATGCAGGGCGTTCCCGGGAGAATTTGTTGTCTTTGCGAACGAAATCACCGACCACCGCGACGCGCCGAAGATCATCGAGCGCCAGCTCCGCGCCGGCGCGATTGGGATCGGCGAGCAGAAATTCCGGGTCGAGTGCGACTCTCCCGAGCTCTGGCGGATTGCGGAGGTCGCCCGGGAGTTCGATGTGCCGATGCTGTTGCACTTCCAGGACAATCTCTACAACCGGAACATCGAGCGCTTCCACCGCACGCTGGAGAAGTTCCCGACGGTCAAATTCATCGGTCACGCCACCGCGTGGTGGGCGGCGATCGACCGGAATTACAAGCCCGGCACGAATTACCCGACGGGCGCGGTGGCGGCGGGCGGGATCACCGACCGCTTCCTGAGCGACTACCCGAACTGCTACGCCGAGGTGTCCGCCGGTTCCGGCAACGGCGCGATTGTGCGCGACGAGGAGCACTACCGCGGCTTTATCATCCGTCACCAGGACAAGCTGATGTTCGGCAGCGATTGCAGTGAGGGCACGGGCCGGGCGCCCGCGTGTTTCGCCGCGCGCACGCTCGCGGCGATCCGGCGGCTTTCGCCCGGCAAGGAGATCGAGCGAAAGATTCTGTACGGAAACGCGAAACAACTGCTCAAGCTGAAGGGCTGACCGATGATCGGCTCCAGCCCTGACGAGAAACGACGCCTTGATCGCGGGTTTCGGGGGGCTCGAAACCTCATTTTACCCATGAAGAATCAGTTTGGAGGCGCGGGTCGGAATTGAACCGACGCATAGAGGTTTTGCAGACCTCGGCCTTACCACTTGGCTACCGCGCCGAACTGAGAGCTGCCCAAGCTGCGTCACACGACCGTGCCACGCAACGACAGAGAGTGAAAGCTACTACGCCGTGGCAAAAGTCAACGGCAAGCAGATTTAAGCCGGCGTGCAGCGGAATTTTCCGGGTGGCGCTGGCTCGCCGCTGGCGGTGCCCAATTCGCTTTTGCCGCGAAGTTGCCCGGAATCGTCCACGGAACGAGCGGCGGGTCAGGACTTGCCCGCGGGGGTTGGTACAAGAATCACCTTCATGTATTTTCCGCCGTCCTTCGCGCTCAACTTCGAGAACCAGGATGCGCCGTCGGCCAGCGGCACCACGGCCTCGATCATCGGCTTCACGTTGATCACGCCGCGCGCGATCAGGTCGAGGCAGACGGGGTACTCGCCGGCGCTCGCGCAGGAGCCGAGGATGGTGAGCTCCTTCGTGATGGCGGACTGCAGCGGAAAATCCTGGGTCTTGGGCGACAGGTTGCCGACCAGCACGCAGGCGCCGCCGCGTTTGACGACGGCGAGTGCGAGATTGAGCGTGGCAGTGAACCCGACGACTTCGAAGGACACGTCGGCGCCGAGGCCCTCGGTGAGCCGCGAAACTTCCGCCGTCACGTCGACCGATCCCGAGTTCAGCGCGTGCGTCGCGCCGAGCTGCCGGGCCAGTGCGAGCCGGTTTTCTGCCAGGTCGACCGCAATGATTTGTTTCGCGCCGGCCCAGCGCAGGGCCTGGATCACCAGCAGGCCGATCATCCCGCTGCCGATGACCACGGCGGTTGAGCCCGGGGCGATTTTGGTGCGCTGCACCGCGTGCACGGCTATGGAAACCGGTTCGACCATCGCCGCCTGTTCGAAGGGCAGGGTGTCGGGCAGGCGATAGAGGATGCGCGCCGGCACCGTGACGAATTCCGCGAAGGCCCCGTGTTGCTTGAATTCCAGGGGCGACACCCCGACCACGCGCCGGTTCTCACACAGGTTCACCTGGCCGGTGCGGCAGAAGCGGCAGGCGCCGCAATAGATCGTCGAGTCGAACGTCACGCGATCGCCCGCGCGCCACGATGCCGCGCGCGGTCCGGCCGCGACGACTTCACCGGACGCTTCGTGACCCATGATCAACGGCGGTCGCCGCCGGCCGGTCGAGCCGTCCCAGCCATGGATGTCGCTGCCGCAGATGCCACAGGCGCGAATCCGCAGCAGGACTTCGTCCTCGGCGGGTTTCGGGTCGGGGAAGTCGACGTATTCGAGTTTCGAATCAGCGGTGAGGAGGAGGGCCTTCATGGGTGGAGTGCGCGCGGGAGGTGTCCGCACCACCAAGCGTGCCCGGCGGGGCGACCGCAAGCGCGGTTTGCGCGGGAAGTCCTAGGACGGACGGCGCGTTGGCTCGAGTGGGGATGCGGCGCCCTCGCCGCGTCTGGGCGAGAACACCTGGCGGGGCGCCCCGGCCCCAAGTAGCAGCCCGACCCGCATGGTCTTTCGTTTTCGCTGTTCAAACGCCTTTACCGTAGGTCAGCGCGCTTGCGCGCGCCAAACCGCGCTCGCAAGCGAGCTGGCTTACATTTACGCGGCCAAAACGAAAGACCGTGGCCCGACCCCGGCGTCCCCAATCTCCCGGATTGCCCAACCCGCCTCCGCGTCTTTGCATCCGCTCCGCGCATGACTCCCCCGGATTCCCCGGCGCAAGTTTATGCATGCCATTTCGCGTGCCGTTGTTATCGCTCACGTTTCAATCGGCAGGAAGAATTCTGCAAGCGTAGCGCGGCCGTCCCGCCTGCACGGCAAAACCAGAAAACCCATGAAATCCTTTCCTTCGCCGGCTCGCCGGCGAGATCCTGTTCGCACCACTAATGAAAGCTGACGTTTTTCGCCTCGTTCTCGGTGTGCTGTGGTGCGCCCGTCTTTGTACCGGCGCGACGCCCGCCGAGCGCCGCCCGAACATCATTGTCATCCTCGCTGACGACATGGGCATCGGCGACGTGGGCTGCTACGGAGGCACCCAGGCGCCGACCCCGCGGATTGACGGGCTCGCGAAGGAAGGCACGCGCTTCACGCAGTATTATTCGGCGGCACCAATCTGCTCGCCGTCGCGCGCCGGGATTATCACCGGCCAGTATCCGGCGCGTTCGCGCATCACCAGTTTCCTGCAGACGAAGAAGGGCAATGCGGCCTGCGAGCAGGATGATTTCCTGGATCCCAACGCGCCTTCATTGCCGCGCGCGCTGCAGTCGGCGGGATACGCAACGGCCCATATCGGCAAGTGGCACCTGGGCGGCGGGCGCGATGTGACGGAGGCGCCGAAGTTCGCCGCGTATGGTTACGATGAAAATGCCGGCACTTACGAGAGCCCGGAACCGCACCCGGACATCACCGCGACACCGTGGATCTGGTCGGAGAAGGACAAGGTGAAGCGCTGGGATCGCACCGCGTTCTTCGTGGACAAGACCCTGGACTTCCTGAAACGCCATCCGGGCAAGCCCTGCTTCGTCAATCTCTGGCTCGACGATGTGCATACCCCGTGGGTCCCTGACGAGGCCTCGGACCGGAAGGACCTGCCAAAGAATTTTCGCCCGGTCCTGGCCGAAATGGACCGGCAAATCGGTCGATTGCTCGATGGATTGAAAACGCTCGGAGTCGAGCAGGACACGCTCGTGATTTTCACGAGCGACAATGGCGCGTTGCCGACCTTCCAAGGGACGCGCTCCGGCGGATTTCGCGGGAGCAAGCTGACGCTTTACGAAGGCGGCATTCGCATGCCCTTCATCGTGCGTTGGCCGGGCCGCGTGCCGGCCGGACGGGTGGAGGAACAGGCCGTGAGCTGTGCCGTTGATCTTCTACCCACGCTCTGCGCCATCGCGGGCGCCAAGCTGCCGGCCGCGTCGCTGGACGGCAGCGATCAATCGGCGAACTGGCGGGGACAAACGGCATCCAAGCGCGCGCCGCTCTATTGGGAGTACGGCCGCAACGACACCGACGCTTTCAGGTATCCGGCCAACGACCGCAGCCCGCCGCTCGCGGTGCGGCGCGACCATTTGAAGCTGCTCGTCAAACCCGACGGCACCGGCGCCGAACTCTACGACCTGGCCGCGGACGCGCAGGAGTCGAACAACCTTGCCTCGGCTCGCCCCGATGCCGTGCGCGAAATGACCAAGCTCGTGCTCGACTGGCGCGCGACCTGGCCGAAACGGTAGCCAGGTGTTTATTTTACTGCAGCGGTTTCTTGTGCGCGGCGCGCGGCGGTAGGAGGGAAAGTCTCCCGGTGCCACTACTTCTGCCCGTAATAGGCCGTGGCCCCGTGCTTCCGCTTGAAATGCTTTGCCAGCAATTCGGGATCGAGCGGTGCCAGCCGGGGCTCGAGCTTCAAGGACAGCAGCGCCATCTGCGCCACCAGCTCGAGCGCGACAGCGGTCTCGACCGCCTTTGCCGCCGTCACTCCCCACGCGAACGGCGCACGGCGGTTGACGAGCACGGCGGGACGGTCGAGCGGATCGAGATCGTCCGCCCGGAAGCGTTCCACGATGACGCTGCCGGTTTCCGATTCGTAGGCGCCGGAGATCTCGATCGAGGTGAGCTTGCGCGTCACCGGGACGTCACCGTTGAAATAATCCGCGTGGGTCGTCCCGAAGATCGGAATCGGGTGCCCGGCTTGGGCAAACACCGTGGCATGGAGCGAATGGCTGTGGACGATGCCGCCAATCCGCTTGAAAGCGCCGTAGAGCCGGCGATGGGTGGGTGTATCCGAAGAAGGGTTGAGCCGGCCCTCGACTTTTTTGCCAGCGAGATCGACCAGCACCATGTCGCCCGGCTTGAGCACGGCATAGTCGACGCCGCTCGGCTTGATCGCGAAGATGCCGCGGCTGCGGTCGATCGCGGAGGCGTTCCCGAAGGTGAGGGTGACTAAACCATGGCGCCTCACCGCCATGTTCGCCTCGTAGGCCTCGCGCTTGAGTTCGGTGAGCATGTTCAGACTACATGCCCACGGAACTGATGGAAGACACGGAGGAAAAACGCGTAGCGCGCGCATTCCTCGGTGTAGGGGCGTCGCTTGACGACGCCCGGGATTGCCAACGCGTCACGTTTTTCGCGGGCGTCGTCGAGCGACGCCCCTACACTCACCCGCGAAAACCCTGGGCGAGATGATAGTAAACTTCGTTGGTGCGAAGCTCCTGTTTGAACGCGGCGAACCTCAGAGAGAAAGAGTAAGATAAAGAGAAAGAGGCCGGCAGCGTTAGGCCTGCGCCGCCGCCTTGATCGCCAGCAGCTCTTTCATGACCCGCGCGAGGTCCGGGGATTTGCCCGGGCCGCCGAAGGCATCGTGGATCTGCCGGTAGAGCGCGTAGAGCTGCTCGTAGGTTTTTTGGTGCGCGGCGATCGGGCGGAAGCTTTTCGCTTTCACGGAGGTCATCGCGCGCTGGGCGGCGGGAAAATCGCGGTGCGCGCCGCCGATGACCGCGGCACCGATGGCCGACCCAAGCGCGCAGGCCTGGGAGGAGCTCGAGAGCTGCATGGTGCAGCCGGTGACGTCCGCATAGATCTGCATGAGCATCGGGTTTTTTTCCGCGATTCCGCCGGCGCACACGATCCGCTCGACGGGGACGCCGTACTCCCGGAGCCGCTCCAGGATCGCGCGCGCGCCAAACGCCGTCGCCTCGATCAGGGCGCGATAAATTTCTGCGGGAGTGGTGTAGAGCGTCTGACCCACGAGCAGCCCGGTCAGCAAGGGATCGACCAGGATCGAGCGGTTGCCATTGTTCCAGTCGAGCGCGAGCAGGCCGGATTGCCCGGGATTATGCTTCGCCACTTCACGCATGAGCTTCGCGTGCAGCGTGGAATTGCCTCTGCAAACGCCTTCGACCCACCATTTGAAAATATCACCCACCGCCGATTGACCGGCTTCGATGCCATAAAAACCGGGCAGGATGGCGCCGCGGACGATGCCGCAGATGCCCTGAATGTCCGGGACGGACTTCGCGGCGGACACCACGCCGCAGTCACACGTCGAGGTGCCGATCACCTTGACCAGGACACCCTCGGCGACGCCGCACCCAATGGCGCCGTAGTGGACGTCCATCTCGCCGATCGCGATGGGAATGCCGGCGCGCAACCCCAGCTGACCGGCCCAGGTCGTCCCCAGTTTTCCGGCGGGGACGGTGGCGTCGTGAGCTTTCTCATAAAGTCGGTCGCGCAATTCGGCGAGTTGCGGGTCGAGCAGCGCGAGGAACTCCTTGTCCGGGAGGCCGCCCCATTCGTCGCAATAAAGAGCCTTGTGCCCGGCGCAGCACACGCCGCGAATCACCTGCGCGGGCACCTCTGCGCCCGCCAGCACGGAGGGAATCCAATCGGCGAGCTCCACCCAAGAGTGCGCGGCCCGGAACACGGCGGGCGCGACGTTCAGACAATGCCAGATTTTCGCCCAGAACCATTCGGAGGAATAGGTGTTGCCGCATTTCGCGATGAAGCGGGGACGGTGTTGCGCGGCCAGCTCCGTGATCCGGGCCGCTTCGCGCACACTGGTGTGATCCTTCCAAAGCCAGCATTGGGCAT
>JBKJRG010000628.1:0-2954 GCA_046594805.1 Opitutaceae bacterium
CGCAGTTCCGAGCGAATCTGCGGCTGGAAGCCGCAGCCACGACGCGAACGCCGCTCACTCCGCTTTCTTTTTCCGGCCCGTTTTTCCGGTGGCCGCAGGCTCCTCCCCGGCCTCCTCCCCTGCGCCGCCGCCCCAAAGCGGCTTGGCTAGCGTGGCGTTCCAGGCATCCCACTTCGCCTGGAGTTCCTTCACCTTGGCGGGCTGCGCGGAAGCCAGGTCATTTTTCTCACCGATATCGGCGGCGAGATTGTAGAGCTTTACCGTCGAGACCGGCTGCCGCCGTGCACCGGTGAGCGTATCGGCATTCGTGTCGTAGCGGACCAATTTATGGTCGCCCATCCGGATCGCCATCTGCTCGCCGAAGCGCCAGTACAGCGCCTCGTGCGGCGCGGTGGTCGCCCCGCCGCTGATAAAAGGCAGCAGGTTCACGCCGTCGAGTTTCCACTCCGTCTTCGCCTCGACCCCCGCGACCGCCAAGGCCGTGGCCGTGAGGTCGAGTTGAATCACTGGCTGATGAAAAACGCCCGACTTAATCTTGCCGGGCCACGAGACGAGAAATGGCACCCGGATGCCGCCTTCCAGCGTCGTCCGCTTTGAACCGCGGAGCGGGTCGTTTCGTGAGCCGTTGACCGTGACACCCGGCATCGTCGGCCCGCCGTTGTCACTGATGAAAATGACGAGCGTGTTCTCCTCCTGCCCGTTCTCGGAAAGTTTTTTCCTCACTTTTCCGATGGCCTCGTCCATCGCGAGCATCATGGCGTTATAGGTGCGGCGGCGCTGATCGGTGACGTGCGCGAATTTCGCCAGCCGGTCGTCGGTCGCGTGCATCGGCGTGTGCACCGCGTTGAAGGCAAGGTAGAGAAACCACGGGTTCGCTTTGTGCCGTTCGATGAAGGCCACGGCCTCGCGGCCAAAAGCGTCGGTCGTATAATCCATTTCCTTCACCGGCTCGGTGCCGCGCAGGACTCCGGCCCCGTCGAAAAAACTGTGCGCGCCGCCGAGGAACCCGAAGAACTCGTCGAACCCGCGCTGCTGCGGCTGCATTTCCGGCAGGGACCCGAGGTGCCATTTGCCGACCAACCCCGTCGCGTAGCCCGCCGCTTTCAAGCGGTCCGCGATCGTGGTCTCGGTGGTCGGCAGCCCCTGTCCGCCCGCGCCCCCGCCGGGATTGAACTCATGCCCGAACCGTTGCTGATAGCGTCCGGTCAGTAAGCCCGCGCGCGTCGGCGAGCAGTACGGTCCCGAAACATAACCGTTGGTGAACCGCAGTCCGGACTTTGCCAGCGCATCGAGGTGCGGCGTCGGAATGTCCTTGTTCCCATGGAAGCCGACATCGGCGTAACCCATGTCGTCACCGACGATAAAGAGGATGTTGGGTTTGCGCGCGGAATCCGCCGCGTGGAGGGGCGATGCGAGTAGGGCCAGCGCGACAAGATGCGGTAGGAATCGTTTCACGGGAAAGTTATTGGTTCGATTGTAGGGTGTCGCTTGCCGACGCCCGCGCCAGCGAGAGCTCTGGGATATTCGCGGGTGTCGGCAAGCGACGCCCTGCTACGAGGAAAAATCTGCGTGGCACTCGCAGCACGAAAAAGGAGAGTTGCATTGCCTTGCGATGAGATCCTTCCACATCCCGCATCCGCCCCTCATCGGATCTTCGCATCCGGCAGTTCCTGCTTGATTCCTTCGTCCAGCGGCATTTTGTCCGTCGCGGCGGTCAACCCGGTCGATTTCATCAGCCGCTCCAGGTCGCGCTGCAGGTCTCTCACCACGGTCGCGTACTTTGGGTTCTGGATCAGGTTATGGCGTTCCTCGGGATCGAACTCGATGTTGTATAGCTCGGCGAGGTGGCGATCCGGCCGGCCATCCCCGTGCGGGTAGCGCATGTACTTCCAGTTGTCGGTCCGGATGCCTCGCACATTGGGCGTATACGGGAACTGCTTCTCGTAATTGTAGTGGTAGAACCAGGAAGTGCGCCAGTCCATGTCGTCGCGCCGGGCGAGCTTCACCCACGAGCGGCCGTGGATGTTCTTCAACGGCGCCGCGCCACACAACTCGAGGATGCTCGGCGCCATGTCGATCGTCAGGATCTGTTTCTCGACCACCTTCGGCTGGCTCGGGGGCGTGAGGCCGGGATAGCGCACCAGGAGTGGAATCCGGATGCTGGGCTCGTGCATCGTGCGCTTGTCGACCATGCCATGTTCGCCGTTGAGGATGCCGTTGTCCCCCATGAAAACGATGATGGTGTTGTCTAGCTCGCCGCGCTTGCGCAACAGCTCGTACAGCCGCCCCACGCTGTCGTCGACCGACAGCAGCGTGCTCCAATAGGCGCGCGTCATGGCCGCGAAATCCTTCACCGCCTCCGGGCTGTCGTCCGGAAATTTTTTCCGCCACTCGAACAACGGGCCGTAAATTCCGTGCCAGGTCCGGAGCCGGTCCTTGATCCACACCGGCTTGTCCTCGAGCATGAAAGCGGTCTCGGGATAAGTGACCTGCGCCCCAGCCATGGCCTGCTCGTACTTCGGCTCCGGAAAATAAAAGCTGTGCGGCGCCTTGTGTCCGATCATGAGGCACCACGGCTTCCCCTCCCGCGCGCGGCCAATCCACTCCTCGGCCATGTCCGTGACCACGGTGGTGTAATACCCTTTCACCACCTCGCGTTTCGTCCCGTGGAAATTGAACTCGGTGTCGAAATATTTTCCCTGCCCCTTGTGGGTCACGAACCAGTTGAACCCCGGACGCGGCTCGTCGTTTTCCTCGCCCATGTGCCATTTGCCGATGTAGGCGGTGTCGTACCCGCCCGCCTGCAGCACCATCGGGAAACTGCGAAAACTCGCCGGATATTCCGTGAAATTATTCAGCACGCCGTGCGCGTGCGCGTAAACCCCGCTCAGGATGCTGGCCCGGCTGGGCGAGCAGAGCGAGGTGGTGCAAAACGTGTTCTTGAAATGCACGCC
>JBKJRG010000798.1:0-3215 GCA_046594805.1 Opitutaceae bacterium
GCCTCATTGCGAGCTTGGACAAACATGACGCGCTTTACCCGGTGGACGCCGACCGCGTCACCGCGCTGAAGCCGAAGCTGCCGTGAACGGGGCCAGGACGAGTTCACGCCACGGACGCAGAGATCGCCAAGGCTGAGATAATTCGGAAGCCGGGAAGCCAGGAGAAATTCCAATCCTCGATCTTGTCACGGAGGACACGGAGCGCGGCCCACGGAGGACACGGAGCCGGACCAAGACCTTTGGGCTTGGACCGATACCCAGGATTGCCTCTGTGACCCAGCTTGAGTCTGGAGTTTGGTGTTTTTCGCGGCTGCGCGTGAGCCAGAAACGCGTCCTTTGTTTCCGTGGTTACCTGCTGTAACATGAAATTTCTCCACGCATGACATTTACCGACCTCGGTCTCTCCGTCCCACTCCTGCGCGCTGTCGCGGAGCGCGATTATACGGAGCCGACCCCAATTCAGACGAGCGCGATCCCCGCGGTTCTGCGGGGCGCCGATGTCTGGGCTTCGGCCCAAACCGGCTCGGGCAAGACCGCGGCGTTTGCCCTGCCGGTGCTGCAATTGCTGAGCGCCAGTGCCCGGCCGCGCGGCCGTTTCGCGCGGGCGCTCATCCTCGTCCCCACGCGGGAGCTCGGCGCGCAGACCGGCGAAGCCATCCGCCGTTATGCGCGCTTCCTCACCTCACCCCTCAAGACGCTCGTGGTCTACGGCGGCGTCTCGATCAACCCGCAGATGATGGCGCTCGGCGGCGGTGCGGACATCCTGATCGCCACGCCGGGTCGCCTCCTCGATCTCATTGATCACAACGCATTGTCGCTGTCGGAGGTCGCCATCCTCGTCCTCGATGAGGCGGACCGCCTCCTCGATCTCGGATTCTCCGCGGAGATCGGCCGCATCATTTCCCTGCTGCCGGCGCGCCGCCAGAGCCTGTTGTTCTCCGCGACTTTTCCTCCCGCAGTGGCAACCCTCGCGTCTGCCCTGTTGCGCGATCCCGTGCGGCTCGATGTGCCGGCGGCGCCGACGACCACCCCTGATATCGTGCAGCGCGCCATCGAGGTCGACCCACCGCGCCGGACGCAACTTCTCCGCCACCTGGTCCAGGAAAATGCGTGGCCCAGCGTGCTCGTGTTTGTCGCCACCAAATACGCCACCGAGCACGTCGCGGACAAGCTGCGCCGGGCCGGCCTCACGGCCACGGCGCTGCATGGCGAGCTCAGCCAGGGCGCACGCACCGCGGCGCTCGCCGATTTCAAGGCCGGCCGCGTCCAGGTGTTGCTCGGCACGGACCTCGCTGCCCGCGGCCTCGATATCGCGGGCCTGCCCGTCGTGGTGAACTTCGACCTGCCGCGCTCCGCGGTCGACTACACGCACCGGATCGGCCGGACCGGCCGCGCCGGCGAGACCGGCACCGCGATCAGTTTCATCAGCGCGGAAACGCACGCGCATTTCCGGCTGATCGAGAAACGCCACCGCCTCGCGCTGCCGCGGGAGAGGATTCCCGGCTTCGAGCCCGTCGCGCTCGCGGTGCCCGCGCCATCGACCGGCGGCATCAAGGGCAAACGCAAGAGCAAGAAAGACCGCCTCCGCGAAGCCGCCGCCCGGGAAGGGACGGGATGAGCTCACGCCACAAGAACTAAATAATACCGGGCTCACGCGAAGCCGCGAAGAACGCGAAGGTGGCTAAGTATTCTGCCGCGGCTCCTTCTCCTGGTTTCCTGGCTTCTGAATTATCCGGCCTGGTCAGGGCCATTCTGTTGATTCACTCCAAATCCGGGAAGCTGGTGGTGGAGTATGAAAAACTCCGGACCGCGAAACCGCGGAGCGGCGGTTTTCAACCGCCGAGTGTATTCCGAAACCCATCGGGCGGTTGCAAACCGCCCCTCCGTTTTCTCGCCAACCGGTATTCCTGCTGGAACCACGCGCACCGGTTCCAGTCGGTTGGGCGCACATGACGTTGCACTTGTTGGCCCTGCGGTGGAGGAAGTCGCGAACTCTGCCGGGTGCCGGGTGGCTGCTCGCCGGTTGCCTGCTGCTCCCGGGTACGGTGGCGAGCGCGGCGGCGGGCCGTGACGCGGGCGCCGTGTATGCGGAATTGTGCGCGAATTGCCACGGCGGGAAACTTGAAGGCGGCAAGGGTGGCAACCTCCGGGGCAACCCTTGGAAACACGGTGGCGACGACGCGGCGCTGAGCCGCAGCATTCGCGACGGTTATCCGGATGCCGGGATGCCGGCGTTTCGCGCGGCAGTCAGCGAAGCCGAGACGCAGGCCTTGATCACGTTCATGCGCGAGGCGGCCACGCGGGCCATCGAACCGGTGCCCGCGAGCGAACAGGCGTTGCCGAAAGAGGCCGTGCGGAGCCAGGAGCACACTTTTCGCATCGAATCGGTGGCGGAAGGTCTCGAGGTGCCGTGGTCGCTGACCTTCCTGCCCGACGGGCGCATGCTCGTCACCGAGCGGATCGGGCGGCTGCGGATCATCGAGCAGGGCCAGCTGCGCCCTGAACTGATTGGCGGACTGCCGCCGATCGTCGCGACCAAGGAGGCCGGTCTCATGTCGGTCGTGGCTCATCCGAAATTTGCGGAGAATCAGTGGGTCTATCTTTCGTTCAGCGATCCGGCGGACGGCGATCGGGCGATGACCAAGATCATCCGCGCCCGGCTGCGCGACTGGCAGCTCACGGAGATCGAACCGATCTTCGAGCTGCCGAAGGAGAAGTATCCCCCGGGCCACGTGCTCTTCGGCGGGCGGCTCGTTTTCGACGGCGCGTATCTGTCCTTCAGCGTCGGCGTCCGCGGCTTGGAGGAAACGGTCAGCCGGAATGCGCAGGATCTCACCCTGGCGACGGGCAAAATCCACCGCGTCTTCCATGACGGCAAGATTCCCCCCGACAATCCCTTTGTCGGCACCGCCGGTGCTGTCGGCTCGATTTGGGCGCTCGGCGTCCGCAACCCGCAGGGGCTCGCCCGGGACCCGCGGGATGGCGCCTTGTGGGAGACCGAACACGGACCGCGCGGCGGCGACGAACTCAACCGGATCGAACGCGGGAAAAACTATGGCTGGCCGGTGGTGACGGCCGGGATGAATTACGACGGCACGCCGATCAGTGAACGCAAGTCTGCCGATGGTTTCGAAGCCCCGGTGGTGGACTGGACGCCGTCCATCGCGGCGAGCCAGCTCGAGTTCTATGGCGGGAATCGATTTCCGAAATGGAGG
>JBKJRG010000105.1:0-11694 GCA_046594805.1 Opitutaceae bacterium
GCCACGGACGGCCCCCAGCGACCCGGTCCCGACGAACAGTATGTGCTCGGGCCCGACTCGCAACCGCAGCCCGGGGTGCCCGAAGGCAAGGTAATGGAGTTCACGCTGGCGGATTCCAAGACGTATCCAGGTTTCAAGCATTCCTGGTGGCTCTATCTCCCGGCGGGCTATGACGGCAAAAAAGCGCTGCCAGTGATGGTGTTCCAGGATGGCGGTGGCTACATCAGCCGGACGGGAAACTGGAGAGTGCCGGTCGTCCTGGAAAACCTCCGGGCGAAGAAACAGCTCCCGATGATGGCCGCGATTTTCGTCAACCCCGGCGATACGCCGCTGGCGCCCGGCGAGCCGCCGCGCAAGCGGGCCGACGGCCGGCCGGCCCCGGCGCGCAACCGCTCGGTCGAATACGACACGGTGAGCGACACTTACTCGCGTTTCCTGCTCGAGGAAATTTTCCCGCTCGCCCGCCAGCACATCGTCATCACGGACGATCCCGCCGGACGCGGAATCTGTGGCAGCAGCAGCGGGGGTATTTGCGCGTTCACCGTCGCCTGGCATCGGCCTGACCAGTTCCGGAAGGTTTATTCCACCATCGGATCCTTCACGAATATTCGCGGCGGCAATGTGTATCCCGAGCTGGTGCGGAAAGCCGACCCCAAGCCCATCCGGTTTTTCCAGCAGGATGGCGCGAACGATCTCGTGAACCAGGCGGGATCGTGGCCCGAAGGAAACAAGGCCCTGGCGGCAGCGCTGCAAGAAAAAGGGTACGACCATCAGTTCGTTTTCGGCGAAGGCGTGCATAGCGCGCGCCACGGTGCCGCCATCATGCCCTATGTGCTGCGGTGGCTGTGGTTCGATTATCCGCGGGAGTAAGTGCGCGCATGCTGCGCGAAAACGGCGGGCGGGGGTTTTCACGTATTACGTGAAAACGCGAATGGACGCGCGCGGGTAGAGCGCGGCGCCACCACGCGTCGTCCACTTTGTAGGCCAGGCCGCCGGCGAGCTGGCCTACACCCCGCCGGGCTGCGCCTCCACGGTGATTCGCGCCGCAAGCTCGATGCCCGCTCTGGAACTCACGTCCGCCCGTAGAGCCAGCCCCGATCCACTTCGACACGAGTCCTACGCCATCCGATACGTTGACTCGACCAGCGATGACTTCGCGCGCCGTTTCACGCCGCTGGATTTGTTGGCGGCGAGGTGCTCGAGAATCTTAAACGTGAGCTCCGCCTGGTCGGCCGCACCCGCTTGGGCAGCGAGCTGTTCGGCGGTGAATGCCTGGCCGGGTGCAGCCTGCAGCGCGGCGGTAAGTTTCAGTTTCAGCGCAATCACGCTGCCGGCGGCCTTTTTGCCCGCCTCCACGCCGGGCTGGTGATAGGCGTTGATCCCGACCAGCGAGGCGTAGAGCCCGACCACGCGTTCATAGAGCGCGATCAGCATGCCCAGCGTGCGCGGAGAAACGTCCGGCAGGGTGATCGTGATCGAGTGCCGGTCCTTTTCACTCAGCGCTGCGCGCGTCCCGAGCAGGAAGCCCTGCAGGTAGTCGCCGGCCGTCACGCCCGGCTCGACCTCCAGCGACGCCCGCGCATCGCGATCCTTCAACACCTCGATGAAGGTGACAAAGAAATTGCTCACGCCTTCGCGGAGCTGCTGCACGTAGGCATGCTGATCGGTGGAGCCTTTGTTGCCGTAGACCGCGATGCCTTGGTTCACCAGGCGGCCTTGCAGGTCGAATTCCTTGCCAAGCGATTCCATCACGAGTTGCTGCAGGTAACGGGAAAAAAGCAGCAACCGATCCTTGTACGGCAGCACCACCATGTCCTTCGTGCCGCGGCCGTCGGTGGCAAAATGCCACATCAGGGCGAGCAGCGCCGCGGGATTCTGGGCGGTGACGGGATTACGGGTGACTTCGTCCATGGCCGCCGCGCCATCGAGCATCGCCTGGATATCGATGCCTTGGAGTGCAGCGGGTAGCAGGCCCACGGCGCTCAGTTCGCTCGTGCGGCCACCGACCCAATCCCACATCGCGAAACGCGCGAGCCAGCCTTCGGCTTGCGCGGTCTGGTCGAGTTTCGAGCCGGCGCCGGTGACGGCGACAAAGTGTTTCGGGTAATCCACCTTGGCGGCCTTGTACGCCGCGATGGCCTCGAGCATCCCATTACGCGTCTCGGCCGTGCCACCCGATTTGGAGATGACCACCACGAGGGTTTTCGTGAGCTGGCCGCGCAGCGTATCGAGCACGTAGTCGATGCCGTCCGGATCCGTGTTGTCGAAGAATGCCACCGCCATCCGGTCCTTCCGCGGGCGGCCGAGCGCGTGCTGCACCAGCTGCGGTCCGAGGGCAGAGCCGCCGATGCCAATCACGAGGAGATGCTTGAACCGGCCCTTGGGCCCCGCGATTTCGCCGGCATGAATTTTCGCGGTGAACTCCTTCACCTGGGCAAGCGTGCCGGTGATCTCGCCAGCAATCTCGGGATTCGGAGCGAAGTGGGGCGCGCGCAGCCAGTAATGCCCCACCATGCGGTTCTCGTCCGAGTTGGCGATCGCCCCCGCCTCGAGCTTCGTCATGGCAGCGAAGGCCTGCTGCATCGCCGGCTCCATCGACGAGAAAAAATCATCGGGGAAGGGCAGCCGGCTGAAGTCGAGCGACACGCCCAGGTCAGCGTGGTGGTAGAGGTGTTTCTTAAAGCGGGACCAGTTCATGGGCGGAAGTAACAAAGCAGTAAGCAGTAATCAGTCCTGAAGATTAAGACCGATCTCTGATGACCGATTACTGATTACTGACTACTCGAATTTATCCGTCACCGCGCCAAAGGAGGCCGTCGTGACGGTCTGGGCATATTTCGCGAGGACGCCGCGGGTTTCCTTCGGCTTCTTCGGCTTCCAGGTCTTGAGCCGCGCCTTGAGATCCTTCGGGGACAGGCCGAGCGTCAGTTCATTTTTCACCGCATCGATGGTGATCGCGTCGCCATTCTTGACGATGCCGATCGGGCCGCCCAACGCGGCTTCGGGCGTGATGTGGCCAACGACGAAACCGTGGCTCCCGCCGGAAAACCGGCCGTCAGTGATCAGCGCGACTTCCTTGCCCAAGCCCTTGCCCATGATCGCGCTGGTGGGTGAGAGCATTTCGCGCATGCCGGGGCCGCCGACCGGGCCTTCGTTGCGAATCACGATCACATGCCCGGCCTTGACGCGGCCATTCAGGATGGCCGCGAGCGCGGCTTCCTCACCTTCAAATACGATCGCCTTGCCGGTGAAGATCAGTCCTTCCTTGCCGGAAATTTTAGCGACCGAGCCGCCGGGGGTGAGATTGCCGTAGAGGATGCGGAGATGGCTGTCGGCCTTGATCGGATTCGAGAGCGGACGGACGACGTCCTGATCGGTCGGGTAGGGTGCCACACCCTTCAGATTTTCCGCGATGGTTTTGCCGGTGACGGTCAGGCAGTCGCCGTGCAGCAGCCCCGCGTCGAGCAAGACCTTCATCAACGGCGGGAGGCCGCCGATGCGGGTGAGATGCACCATGCCGTATTTTCCCGACGGTTTGAGATCGGCCAGCACGGGGACGCGTTTGCCGATCCTGGTGAAGTCGTCGATCGCCAGTTTAACTCCCATGCTGTGGGCCATCGCGAGCAGATGCAGCACGGCGTTGGTTGAACCGCCGAGCGCGATGGTCACGGTGATCGCGTTCTCAAACGCTTTTCGCGTCATGATTTTTCGCGGCGTGATCCCGGCCTTTAACAACGCGACGGCGGCCGCACCGGCCTGTCGGCAGTCCTCCTGCTTTTCCTTGCTGATGGCAATCTGCGCGGAACTGTTCGGCAGACTCATGCCGAGCGCCTCGATCGCGGAGGCCATCGTGTTCGCCGTGTACATGCCGCCGCACGAACCCGGACCGGGGACGGAGCAGATTTCGATCTTTTCCAGGCCCTTGTCGTCCACCTTGCCCGCGGCGTGCTGGCCGATTGCCTCGTAGACCGAAACGATGTCGCATTCCTTTTTCGAATCCGGATGGATGCCGGGCAGAATGGTGCCGCCGTAGACAAACACCCCCGGGCGGTTCAGCCGTGCGAGCGCCATGAGGCAACCCGGCATGTTCTTGTCGCAGCCCCCCACGGTCACGACGGCGTCGAACCCCTCGGCACCCGCGACGGTTTCAATCGAGTCGGCGATGACCTCGCGCGAAACCAGCGAGTAGCGCATGCCGGGGGTGCCCATGCTGATGCCGTCCGAGACGGTGATGGTCCCGAAGACGATGGCTTTGCCGCCCGCGGCATTGGCGCCGGCCTCGGCGTCGCGCGCAAGCTTGTCGAGATGCATGTTGCAGGGCGTGACCATGCTCCAGAGCGAGGCGATGCCGACGATCGGCTTCTTGAAATCTTCCTCGGTGAAGCCCACGGGGCGGAGCATCGAACGCGCACCGGCACGGCTGGGCCCGTCGTTCACGATGGAGGAATGGGGACGCAGTGGGTCGGGGGAGGGAGCGCTCATGAAAATTCGCCGCAGCTGACCAGAAGCAGCGGACACGGGCAAGAGCGTTTCCGGTCGCGACCGCACACTGGGTGTAATTGAAAGTGAAGTCAGCGCGCGCGGTCATCGTCCCGGCTCCCCCAGTTTGTCATCTAATGGATGACAAAGGCGCGGGTGGGTCTGCCCCCAGGTTACGCGCCCTTGGCTGGGCGAATGACTGCACTTTCAATTACACCCCCGCACACTGGGCGCCACAAATTCAAGTTGCGTGCCGCTGGGCCCGCCGCATCACTCGTCCCTCTTTACCTCGATGGCGTTCAACCTGAAAAAAGTGCTGAAGGCACTGTTGCTTTCCTCCAACCAGCCGCTGGCGACCAAGGATATCCAGGCGGCCTTCACGCGTTTTCATGATCGCGCGTCGGGGTTTGCGGCGTTCGAGGCGCCCGAAACGGCGCCCGGCGAACCCACGGTTGAAGGCGGCGGCACTCTCCCCGCGACGACGGAGGCCGGGTCGCCGTCCACGATCGAGCCCGCGGCCGAAGCCGCGGAAGTAATCGAGGAGGTGCCGCAGGACCCGGAATTGTACGCCGAAGTGCCATCGCTGGTCACGGCCACGCAAATCCGCGAGGCGATGGATCAGATTGCGGCCGAGCTCCGCGCGGCGGATGAAGGCTTGCTGTTGATTGAAGGCAATGCGGGCTATCGGCTCGTGACGCATCCGCGCTTCGCGCGCTGGGTTCGCATCCTTCGCCAGGAACCCCCGCCGGTGAAGCTCAGCCAGTCGTCAATCGAGACCCTCGCGGTGGTGGCTTACCGGCAGCCGGTGACGCGCGGCGAAATCGAGACGATTCGCGGCGTGTCGGCGGAGGCCGGGGTCAACAAACTGCTCGAGCGCGAGCTCATCTACATTGTCGGCCGGGCCGATGCGCCGGGCCGCCCGATCCAGTACGGCACCACGGATCAATTCCTGGAGTTCCTCGGGATCAAGTCGCTCGACGAGCTGCCGGCCTCGGACGTACTTTCCTCGCGGCAGATCGACGAATGGCTGCGGAACAGCTCGACCGCGCACAAGCCGAGCGACACCGACATGGGCCTCGCCGATGAGGAACTGCCGCTCGAGGCACCGGTGCCCGCGCGCGAAGGCAGTGCAACCCCACCGAGCCCGGCGCCGGATGAAACCGGTGCCGCGGCCGCGCAAGGCTGACATGGACCTCGGACCGATTCGTGAGAAAATCGACCAGCTCGACACGACGCTGGTGAAGGTGCTGAACCAGCGGCTGACGCTCGCCGCGGAGATCGGCAAGCTGAAGCGCGATGCGGGCGGGCAGATTTACGTCGCCGAACGCGAGGACGCCGTCATGCGGAAAGTGACCGGCCAGAACCAGGGCCCGATCAAGAACGAGGCGTTGCGCGCGATCTACCGGGAAATCATGTCCGCCGCCATCGCGCTGGAGAAGCCGATGATGATCGCGTACCTCGGGCCGGAGGCGAGCAACACGCACGCGGCCTCCCTGAAGAAATTCGGCGCCAGCGTGGATTATCACGCGATGGCGACGGTCAGCGACATCTTCACCGCCGTGGAAAAGGGCGAGACAGACTACGCGGTGATTCCGATCGAGAATTCCACCGAGGGCTCCGTCCGCGAGGCGCTCGACAGCTTCGTGGAGAGCGAGCTGAAGATCGTCGCCCAGATTTACCTCGAGATAAACCACGCGTTGATTTCGAACTCGCCGCTCGAGGGCATCGAACGCGTCTATTCGAAAGACCAGGCCCTGGCGCAATGCCGGCACTGGTTGCAGCGTCACCTGCCGCATGCCCAGCTGGTCGACGCCCCGAGCACGTCGCGCGCGGTGCAGCTGGCCAAGCAGGAGAAGGGCACGGCCGCGGTTGCGGGCGAGCTGGCGGCCGAGCACTATGGCGTGCCGATCGTCCAGCGGAACATCCAGGACAAGGCGGACAACACCACGCGCTTTTTCGTCATCGGCCGGCAACCGTCCGGTCCGGTGGGCGGCGGCAAGGATCTGACCAGCCTGCTGGTGTCGCTCGGCGACGAGGCGGCCTCGCACTCGGGAGCGCTGCTGAAAATGCTGATGCCGCTGGCCGAACGCGGGATCAACCTCTCGAAAATCGAATCGCGACCGAGCAAGAAACGGCCGTGGGATTATTACTTCTTTCTCGATGTCACGGGGCACTATGATGACCCGGGCATGAAGACGGCACTGTCCGAGCTGAAAACCTTTTGTCCGCTGGTGAAGTGGCTGGGGAGTTATCCGGCGGTGAGCTGAGCGCGGATTGCCCGTGGATTGGGTAGGGCTGGCGCTTGCCGCCATGCCCGTCGCGACGCACGCGGCCGGTGGGCTTTCGTTTCCCCACGCTATCCGCGAGCGGGAACGCGGGGTTTTGGTCCGCCCACCGCGCGACGGCGTGCCGGCGAGCGGCAGCCCTACCAAAAAAGGCGGGGTTCCGCTACTTTCTCAACGCCATCCACAGCACCGCCACGCCGAGTCCCACGAACAACAACGCGAGCGTGAAGTAGAGGAAGCAACCTTTGCGGACGTCGCTCTTCAGGGCGTCGGGCGCGACGCGATACTGATCAAACAGAACATCGGGAGAGGGCGCGGGAACCGCGGGGTGGGTCGGGACGGTCGTGGCTGCAAGGGTGGGCGCGACGACATTCAGCGTGGGGGCCACGTTCGCATCCGTTGTGGTGGCCGCCGCCAGTCCCCGCCTCACCGGCTCGGGCGGCACCGTGCGAGCCGCCGGCACCTGCTTCGCCTCCGTCGCGATCTCGCGGTCGAGCCACGCAAGGTGTTCCTCCAGCAACGCGCGCTGGCGGCGCAATTCGGCGAGGCGGTCGGACATCGACGCCCAAGCTGAGCGACCGCCGAATTCCCGGCAAGCCCGCGAAAGCACCGCAAAACCGCCCAACAAAAAGGCCGGTCGAATGACCGGCCTCGAAAGCAAGCTGAGCGGGCTAAGAGCCTTAAGCCGATGCGGCTTCGACGACGTTCACCTTGCGGTGAGCCTTGTCGTACTGCACCGTGCCGGTCTTCAACGCGAACAGCGTGAAGTCACGGCCGAGGCCGACATTCTTCCCGGGATGCAGCTTGGTGCCGCATTGCCGGACGAGGATATTGCCGGCGAGGACGGACTGGCCGCCAAACTTCTTGACGCCACGCCGTTTCGGCTGGCTGTCGCGACCGTTCATTGACGTTCCCTGACCTTTTTTATGCGCCATGGCAGTGTCTCCTTAAGCGTTGATTGAACTGATTTTGATTACGGAAAGCTCCTGCCGATGACCGCGTTTGCGCTCCATGCCCTTGCGCTTCTTCTTCTTGAAAACGATGACCTTGTCGCCGCGCTTGTTCTCGAGAATGGTTGCGGAAACGCTCGCGCCCGTGAGGAGCGGCTTGCCCACCTTGTAGTTTTCGCCCTCACCCAGGGCGAGCACGTCCTTGATTTCCACCGTGGAGCCCTTTTCGGTGCCCGGATAGCGGTTCACGATCAGAATATCGCCTTCGGTCACAGTGAACTGCTGGCCTTGGGTCTTGATGGTCGCTTTCATAAATAAAACTTCGGAATAAGCGGTTTGGCGGAAGCGAACGCAAGGATTATTTCCCGTGAAATCGTCCCGCTTAAGTGCCCAGCCCGCACGCTGGTCCCACGAGGATAGGCAGGCTCGATTACGCGGGGTCCACAAACTCCGCGATCGCAGGATGCGCGGCGTTGGCGGCGGCATACGGCAGCGCGAAGGTGACCGCATCATGCAGGCTCATCCGGCGGTGAAAGAGGGCATGTAACACGCACGCAAAGAGCACGTCGCCCGATCCGGTGGCCGAGACCTCGCGCACCCGCGGTGGAATCAGTGAGGTCTCCGGCGCCGCCGCGGCGCGAATCCGCACCGGTCGCGGTCCGTCGGTCACGACCCAGCGGAGGACATTCGGCGGCAACGGCTCGCGCGGCGGAAGCCCGACGGCTCGCAGCTCCGCCGCGTTCAATTTGATTAGATCCAAGGGCTGTTTGATCAGCCAGGCCAGCGCCGGGCCATAGGAATCCGCCGCCACCGCGCCACGCTGCAGCCACCGGGTGACGGCGGCGCGCAGCGGCGCAAACTCGACGCCTGGCCAGCCGGGGAAGCTGCCGCACAAGGCGAGAATCTGGCCATCGGGCTGCGCCTCGAGAAATTCTGCACAGGCCTGCACAGCCGCACCGTCCGGCGGAACATCTGGGCCGAGGAAGGTCGTTTCGTCGCGACCACCGCCCCGCACCACCGTGCCGGCCCGCGTCGCACTGCTGTTCGCAAACGCGCGGAAGGTGAAGCCATGCACGCGCAGCCAGGCCTCGCATTCCATCCCGGTCGCCCCACCGGTGAAGCAGAGCGCGGTGTTCGCGGCGTCGAACCGGCCCAGCATTTTTGCGACGTTGATGCCCTTGCCGCCCACCTGAAACGTTTCGCGCACGGCGCGCTGGGTTTGCCCCACCGCCCATTGGTCGAACTCGAGCGTGCGCTCCGCGAGCAGATTGCCCGTCAGCGTGAAGATGCGCGGCTCAGCGTTCATTTTTCTGTGCGCGGTAGAACACGTAATTCACCAGGAAGCCGAGCCCGAACACACTGCTGAGCGTACGGATGTTCCGCATGGCGCCAAACACCATCGTGAGCGAGCTGGCCTGGGGTTCCCTCACGCGCAGCAGCAGGAAACAGCCGGCCAGCGCCAGCCCGGGCTGGAGCAAAAAGCACACGTGGTGCACCGCCAGCGCGTCGGGCCACCGCGCGAGCGCCCAGG
Organism: Opitutaceae bacterium; assembly: GCA_046594805.1. Classification (GTDB taxonomy): domain Bacteria; phylum Verrucomicrobiota; class Verrucomicrobiia; order Opitutales; family Opitutaceae; genus ER46. The sequence goes on from JBKJRG010000105.1 coordinate 9,246, forward strand.
TGAGGATCGCGCCGCCGGTGATGGGCGCAATGGCCGCGACCAGCGAGGTGACGGCCAGGTTGAGCCCGATGGCGAGGTTCTTGGCGCGAACGGGAATCAGCCGCAGCAGGATGGTGAACTGGCCGAGGATGAAGCCGGCTCCGGTGGCGCCGCCCCAAATCCACATCGCGTACAACAGGCTGCTGTTGTCCGGTCCGACGAAGTACCACACGAAATTCTGCGCCTGCCACAAAATCAGCGAAAACGTCATCACTGACTTGTTGCCGTAACGGTCCAACAGCAGGCCCCACGCCGGAAGCGAGAGCGCGCCGCTGAGCTGGGCCAGCGTGGCGAGCAGTCCGACATCGAAGGCAGACAGTCCCAGCTGCTCGAACATGAAGACATGATAAAAGGGGCCAAAGCAGTTCGCGGCAAACGACCACACCGCCCCAAAGGCGATGAACACGAGGAACGACCGCGAATCGAGCACCACCCGCGCCTGTTCGGCGAGCGGCAGCACGGGCTCGAGCGCAGGCCGGCGCGGGCGCGTTGGGCTGATCCACTGCCAGCGCAGCGAGAACACGCGCAGCGCCACCGCGCCGGCAATGATGAGCTGGAACACCGGCACCGCGTAATGCCAGTGCGCCAACGACCAGCCCGCGATCAGGAGGAAAGCCGTGGTCGAGATTTGCAGGGTGCCGTTGCGCCGGCCGAAATATTTCCCGCGCAGCCGGTACGGCACCCATTCCTGGATCCATGCGTTCCAGGTGACACCCGCCACCGCGCCGAACAGGCTCGTGACGAGAAACCAAACAATGAAGCAATGCCCCGCGGTGGTCGGGTCGTCGCGCGGCACCCAGGGCAGAAAAATCCCCAGCGCGACCCAACTGAAGAGGTGGAGCGTCGCGGCCGTCACGCTCACCACCTTGGGCGGCTTCCACCGGGTCAGGAAGGTGGCGACAAAAACCTGCAGGAAATTACCGAAGAACGGCAACGCGCAGATCAGCCCGATGGTGGTTTTCGGCAGCGGGTAGGCCTTGGCCACCAGCGCCGTCATGAAGACATTTACGGGCAGCGACATCGTGACCAGCGGCATCGCCATGATTCCCTCGAGCGTGCAGAGCCGCAGCGAACGCAGGAGATCGCGTTTGTTGACCTGGGCGTTGGCGCGCGTGAGGGTTGCGTTCACAATCGGTTCGAATCGATTTACAGGCAGATGAGGCCGACGGTGGATGTCAAAGCGCTCCAACAGAAAAAAACGGTGGCGTTCGCCCGCGGGCTGCTCGGCCGGCACTTGGTGCGCCGCTTCACCGATGGACGCGAGGAAGCGCGGATGATTGTCGAGGTCGAGGCGTATGACGGGGAGCGGGACCTCGCCTGCCACGCTCGCGCTGGCCGCACCAAGCGGACCGACATCATGTACGGGCCCGGCGGCCACTGGTATGTTTACCTGTGCTATGGCATCCACGAAATGCTCAACCTCGTCGTCGGCCCGCGCGATTATCCCGCCGCGATCCTTATTCGCGGGGTCGAGGGTGCGATCGGCCCGGGACGGGTGACCCGGGCGCTCGCGATCGATCGCCGGCTGAACGGCGCGCCGGCCACCGTCGCCGGGAGCGGACTGTGGCTGGAGGATCGCGGGGTGCGCGTGCCGGCCCGCGCCATCCAAGCGACCCCGAGAATTGGCGTCGATTTCGCCGGTCCGATTTGGACGGCGAAACCCTGGCGGTTCACCTTTGATCCGCGAGTGCTGTCGTCACCGCGAGCTGAAGATCGGCCAGCCCAATCGCTGAAACCTCCGCGCCGCGGCGCAGGACGCGAACTTGCGGCGCCGGCGGCGCCCACCGCGCGGGATCCGTCGGACCGAAAAGCAGGATCGAGGGAGCGCCGCACGCCGCCGCCAGGTGGCTAATCCCCGAATCGTGTCCAAGAAAAAGACGGCACTGACTGAAATGGGTCACCAAGTCCTCGAGCGGGAGGTTGCGGGCGGGTCGGCCGAAGGCGGCGAGGGCGTCTGCCGCCACGGCATCGGCCTCGCCACTGACGATGAGCAACTGCGCGCGGAGTTCGCGCTCGAGCCAGCCGCAGAGCTCGACCCAGCGCTCGATCGGCCAGTTCTTTCCCGCCGAGCCGCTGCCCGGATGAATGGAAATGCTGCGTCCCGTGGCCCGCCGCGCCGGTGCCAGGGGCTTGAGTGCGAAAAAGAAATTCCGGGTCTCGAGTTCGAACTGCCGCAGCGGTTCGCAGTAGTGGGCGGCCGCGGGTGCCCGGCTGGAGTGGGCCTCGGCGTGGACAAAAAGCTGATCGGCGCGGACGGGCAACTTTGCCCGCACCGTGCCTTCTGGATCCGGCCAGTAATTGACGACCAGATCGAAGCCACCCAGCCAATCGCCGAACTCCGCGCGCAGAGGGGCCTCGCCATACAACCCGCTCCAGCGCGCCTCATGTTGCGAATGCACCGCGTCGAGCA
>JBKJRG010000150.1:0-2818 GCA_046594805.1 Opitutaceae bacterium
GGCGCGCAACGCCGTCGTGGCAAACCTCGGGCGCGCGCTCACCGCCACCGCTCGCGCCCACAAGCATCGCCAACACCATCCTCACGCCATCGAACTCGAAGGGGCCCTGCCCAAGGCGGAGTAACGTTTAACCCTGTCTTCGCGCTGAAAGGGTGGGACCGTGCCACCCGGCGCGGAGACAGGTAAACTTCAATCTCCCCCTCAGGATCTGCGCCGGTCCCCTGGGGGATGCAGTTTATGGTAGCCGCCGAGCAAGGTAACGAGGCTCACATAATACGTGAAAATCGTTTCGTCTTAGGGGAAAAGAGATTGGATGTGCCAGTCGTCTCCGCTGCGCGTGTAGAGCGTGCGCTCATGACGCCGGAAAGGTTTCTCGTCCCAGAACTCGATTCGGGCCGGCACCACGCGAAATCCCGACCAGAAGGGCGGGCGGGGTACCGTGCCCATGCCATAGCGCAGCAGCACGCCGGCGCAGGCCTGTTCGAGCTCCCACGAATTGGACATGGGTTGAGACTGGCGCGACGCCCAGGCTCCGATCTGACTAAGCCGTGGCCGCGTCGCGAAATATTGATCGGCCTCGGCGTCGCCGACCGCCTCGACCCTTCCCTGCACCCGCACCTGGCGCTTCGTTTCCTGCCAATAGAAACAGAGCGCAGCCGTCGGCATCGCCCGCAACTCCGCGGACTTGGGGCTTTCGAGATTGGTGTAGAACACGAATCCCGCCTCGTCGACCTGCTTGAGCAAGACCATGCGCACGTTGGGCACGCCCAGGGCATCGCTGGTCGCCAGCGCCATCGCAGTGGGCTCGACAGCACCGGCGCGTGCCGCTTGGTCAAGCCACGCTTTGAACTCTCCGATCGGGTCCGCCCATGTCGGCATCATGCGATGAACCTGCCTCGCATCGCGCCGCACCCCAAGCGGATTTCTGGGCCGACTTGATGTGCATCATGGCATGCCCCCCATTGCTTCTCTACTCTGCACCATGGAACATCCATCCGCCGGGAATCCCAGCTGCTCTTCTCGTCCGTCCATCATTCAAGGCGGCATGGGTGTCGCGGTCTCCAACTGGCGGCTCGCGCGCGCCGTTTCGCGATTGGGCGAGCTCGGCGTCATTTCTGGCACGGCGCTCGCGCTGATTCTGGCCCGGCGCCTGCAGGCGGGCGACCTGGAGGGCGACATGCGCCGCGCACTCGAACATTTTCCGGTCTCCGGTGTGGCCGCGCGCGTGCTCGCCGACCATTTCGTGCCCGGCGGAAAAGAGCCCGGAGCGCCGTTCGCGCTCACGCCGATGCCAGCGCTGCAACCGGGGGCGGCCTTGACCGAGCTGACGGTGGCGGCGAATTTCGTCGAAGTTTTCCTGGCCAAGGACGGGCACCCGGGAGTCGTCGGAATCAATCTCCTCGAGAAAATCCAGTTACCAACTCTACCGTCCCTCTATGGCGCGATGCTGGCCGGCGTGGATTACGTGTTGATGGGCGCCGGCATTCCGCGCGCCATCCCGGGTGCGCTCGACCGCCTGGCGGCGGGGGAGCCGGCGGAGATGAAGATCGATGTCGACGGGGCACTGCCCGGCGAGGAATTTGTTTCGCGATTCGATCCACGGGCCTTCTGCGGGGGGCAGGCCCCCCGTCTGCGGCGGCCGCAGTTTCTCGCGATTGTCTCGTCCGCCACGCTGGCGATGACGCTGGCGAGGAAATCCAACGGTCGGGTCGACGGTTTCATCGTCGAGGGCGACGTCGCCGGCGGCCACAACGCGCCGCCGCGAGGCCCGCTCCAACTCACCCCCGGCGGCGAACCCATCTATGGGCTGCGCGACATGCCCGATTTACCGAAGATCAAGGAACTCGGTCTGCCGTTCTGGCTGGCGGGATCCTATGCGCGGCCGGAGAAGCTGGCTGAGGCGTTGCGCCTGGGCGCCACGGGCATCCAGGTCGGCACGGTGTTTGCGTTTTGCGACGAGTCCGGGATCGACCCCGAGATCAAGCGCCGGACGATCGCGGCGGGGCGCGCGGGCACGGCCCGGGTGTTCACCGATCCGGTGGCATCACCAACGGGTTTCCCTTTCAAGGTGGCGGCGGTGGCCGGGACGCTGTCCGACCCTGACGTGTATGCGGCGCGGGAAAGAATCTGCGACCTCGGCTATCTGCGCCAGGCCTATCGCAAGCCTGACGGGAGTGTCGGCTATCGCTGCGCGAGCGAGCCGGTCGACGCCTATGTGCGCAAGGGCGGGCAGGCCGCCGACACCGTGGGGCGCAAATGCCTGTGCAACGGACTCGCGGCGACCGTGGGCCTGGGGCAATGGCGCGACGGTGAGCCGGAGCCGGCCTTGGTCACCGCGGGCGATGAGGTATCCGATCTGGCGCGACTGGTGCCGGCCGGGGAGGAGCACTACGCAGCCGGGGATGTCGTGCGTTATCTGCGCGGCACGGCGGGCTGACGTTCGTTCGCGACGGGTCCGAGATCGCGCCAGCTCGCTTCGGTTGGGTTGAGCAAGGGGGCCGCCGACGGGATCAGGGTGCATCTCCGTGTTGGCGGTAGATGTGGCATGGGCGTCTTGCCCATGGACGGCGCGGAGCGCCGCCAAAACATGGGCGGGACGCCCATGCCACTTTCAAACCCACGGGCGAGACGCCCGTGCCACTTTCAGGCACCGCCAACTCGGAGATGCACCACCGACGGCAGGCACTCCCCGTCGCAAGCTCTCGTCGATCCGGCGAAGTGCGTCGGTTGCGGGGTGTGTGCGGGGTCCTGCGACTCAGGGGCAATTTCACTACCGTGGTTCGACACGCGACGGGAGGAAGCACGCATCGCGGCGGAG
>JBKJRG010000286.1:0-5343 GCA_046594805.1 Opitutaceae bacterium
TCGGCATTTTTCACGACTCAAAAGTCCGCTATCGCGCCGTCTCGCGGGAATGGGACGAACATTGGCCGCGGATTTTTTCGTTCGGCCTGCATGTGATCGACCTCGGACGGGCGGCACTGGGCGCGTGGCTGCTGAGCCAGGCATTGACGCGCGCACCCGGGGCGGCAGGCCTCATGCGGCATGGCGTCCTGGTTACCCATGCAGCCGTGTTCGCGGTGGCGATGGTGCTGCAGGTCTTCGTGTGCAGGGAACCAGATTCCGCGCACGCCCCCTTTACTTTCGCGATTGGCCTGGTGGCCGGTTACCTGCCGCCCACCGTGGCGGGCTTCGCGATCGTCTTCGCAATCGTGATCGCCTCTGGGGCGCGGATGCCGGTCGCGTTGTTTCCGCTGCTGGCCGTTTCGGTCGCCGCCGCGGGCTTCCTCTTCCACGGCAAAAAACTGCTGCTCCCCGTGTCCGTGGTGGCGCTGGCGGTCGTCCTGCCTGTGCTCCTGGCCCTCCTGTTTTCCCGCCAGCTGGTCGTTTCCTACCGGGCCCGGCGCGGGGGTGACACCCGCGCCACCAGCGAACTGGAAGCGCGCTAGACCAGCGCCTGCCAGCGCGCGAGCTCTGCCGCATGGGCGGAATTTTTCGCCAGGTTGTGCTGCTCGAACGGATCGCGCTCCAGGTTGAAAAAAAGCCACGGGCTGCCATCCGGCTGGAGAATCAGTTTGCGCGCGGCGGTACGCACGCCCCGCCACGCGCGATCGCATTGCTGCGGCAGCGCCACCACACTCGGCATCGAGAGGCGCTGCAACGCGGTTTCGAGTTTTGAGTTTTGCGCTTTGGGTTCGCGGCCATCTGCCCAGGCCAAAGTCCAGTCGTGCAGGTCCAGGAGCGACACCAACCCAGGATCCACCATGCCCGGCGGCGGACCGGACTCGGCGGGCCGCCGGACGAGCAGGGGCACACGAACGCTTTCTTCATGTGGCCACCCTTTGCGGAACAATCCCTGCGAGCCATGCATGTCGCCGTGCACGCTGGTGACCACGACCACCGTGTCGCGCTCCGGCGCCCTGGCCAGCAGGCCTCCCAGCGCGCAGTCCGTGGCGGCAATGTGACGGTAGTATCCGGCCAGCTCCTGCCGCGCCTTGGCCTCGATCTCCGCGCCGGTTGGGACATTGCACCGCAGAATCAATCCGCGCGGGTCCGGCGCCGCGAGGCCCGGCGCCGGGGCGTCGTAGGGCGGATGCGGGGCTTCGAGGCTCACCAGCATGAACCAAGGGCGCCGCACGGCCCCCTCCGCTTGAATCCACTCGCCCGCGCGGGCGCAGAGGATGTCGCTTTGATAACCGGCCACGCGCGTCGGCTCGGCCAGCCGCGTGCCGTGCAGCCAGGGATCGTTCAAGAGAAACCCGCTTTCGAAACCCTCCCAAAAATCGAATCCGCCCCGCGCCGCCGGCGACACCACCGCGCGCGCATGCGCCTCCCCGACCAGCGGAGCGTGGGGATCACGCTGGGCGAGATGCCATTTGCCGAAGAACGCCGTCGCGTAGCCGCGGTCACGCAACGCGTGCGCGATGGTGCGCGACGTGATCGGCAGCGGATCGAAATAATCGCGCACGCCGTTCCCGGGACACGGCGCGCCTGTCAGCAACGCCGCGCGGGCAAACGGCCCGAAAGGATGTGGCGTCACGGCCTGCTCGTAATTCACCGCTGCCGCCGCCAGCGCATCGAGGTGCGGCGTGCGCGCATTGGGATCGCCCGCATAGCCCGTCGCCTGCGCCCGCCATTGCGTTGTGACGATCCAGAGGACATTGGGCGCGCGGCCAGACATGCGGAAAGTATTGGGCAGGGCGCGCCGACCTCGACGCGCTGCAGCTATGCCGTGAATCCTGAAAACGCGCCGGGGTCAACGCGGGCTCCACCGCTGAGTTCCGGCGAGACGGGCGCGGTGGGAACGGTCCCTGGCGGTTTACCGTTTGCCACGACCGGATTGTCGGTTTGGATGGGAATCGAACCACCGTCGCCTGCGCGGCGGCACCCTTCCCCCTCCGACCCCGTGCCATGAAATTACGCCTGCTCGCCACCCTTTGCCCCCTTGTTTTTCTCGTCCCTCCGGGTTTTGCGGCGGTCTCCACCGGCAACCCGTTTTACGGCGATGCGCCGAATGAGAATCATCCGTGGGCCATTCATGACCGCAATCGCCCGCAGCCGCCTCGTGTCGAACCGGGCACGTTCAGTTCGGCGGCGCAGCCGGGCCAACCACCGTCGGATGCCATCGTGTTGTTCGACGGCACCCCGGAATCGCTCGCCAAATGGGAAGCGGACACGGCCGAGAGCGGCCCGACCAAATGGATTGTGCGGGACGGCGCGATGGAATGCGTGCCGAAGTCCGGGTACATTCGCACCAAGGAGCAGTTCGGCGACTGCCAGCTCCACGTTGAGTGGGCGGCGCCGAAGAATGTGCTGGGCGACAGCCAGGGTCGCGGCAACAGCGGTATTTTTCTCATGGGCCTGTGCGAGGTGCAGGTGCTCGATAATTACAACAACCCCACCTACGCGGACGGTTTTGCCGCCTCGGTGTACGGGGTGAATCCGCCGCTCGCCAACGCACTGTATCCTCCCGGCGAATTCCAAATGATCGATATCGTTTTTCGGCGTCCCGTCTATCAGGGCGGAAAGGTCGTCGATCCGGGGTATGTGACGGTCTATTGCAACGGAGTGCTGATGCAGGATCACACGCCGCTGGAAGGACCGACCGTCCACCTCCGCCGCCCCGTGGCGCGGGCGTTCCCCGAAAAAGGCCCGCTCAAGTTGCAGGACCACGGCAACCCGGTTCGCTTCCGCAATATCTGGTACCGGCCGCTCCCGCCCCGTGCCATCGAAGGCGGCACCGATGGAATCCTGACCGCGGAGGCGACCAGGGCGAAGCGCAAGGAAACGGCCGCCAGCCTCCGCCGCGAAGCGGATGGACTGGAGCGCGATTCGAACGCGCAGATGCTGCGGCTCGCGGAATCGCTCAGCTATGAGAACGACGCCGCCACGCTTGCCCGGGTGGAGTCGTTGGCCGACCGCTATGCGGCCAAGGCGAAGGCGCTGTCCGCCGAAGAGCAGGAAAACAAGAAGGATGAAATCCGATCGGTAACGCGCGCTTTCCAGTATCTCGCCAAATTCAAGATCGTGCCCGCCAGCTTCGCACCCATCGCAACGCTGGACCGCATCGCCCGGGAACGCGCGTGGGATAAAGAGAAGAAGTAGGATTGGGGCTGGCTTCACGTGCCACTTTGTAGGCCAGCCGACGAGCTGGCTGCCCCGCCCGAACACAACGCGATGATGTGCCAGGTCAGCGACCTGGCCTATAACCCGTACGGTTTGGTCAGCACGCTGGCTCGACGAGCCTCCGATTTTAAAAATTCGATTGGCGGTGCACCCTGCCTGTGCCCACGTTTACAAGGGCCATCCCCAAACGACTACCCCCATGCAAGTCTGCACTCCCTGTCAGTACCGTGTCTCCCTGGCACGTCCGCTCTCATTTCTCGCCGCGCTGTTCCTCGCGTGCCTCGTGCCCGCCGCGGCGCAACAAACCAACGGAACCGTGACGGGCGCCGTCGTCGATGGCGCGACGGGAAAATTCCTCGAGGGCGCCGAAGTTTCCGTGGAGGGCACCAATCTCCGCGTCGCCACGGAACGGGAGGGCCGGTTCGTGCTGCGCGATGTTCCGGCCGGGGCGCGCACGGTGGTCGTCGCTTATCCGGGGCTCGAATCCAGGTCCGCGTCGGTGACCGCGATCCCCGGCCAGACGGTCCCGCTCGACATTCGACTGGGCGGCGCCGGCACGAGCGGCGACGTCGTCACCCTCGCCGAGTTCAAGGTCACGGGCATCAAGGAGGGCATGGCTCAGGCCATCGCGCTGCAAAAAGCGGCGTTCAACCAGATGCTCGTCGCGGCCAGCGATCAATTTGGCGACATCAGCGAAGGCAATGTCGGCGAGTACCTGAAATTTCTGCCGGGCATCGGCATCGACTACACCGCCAATGATGCCCGCGCGGTCAGCCTGCGCGGCATGAATCCCATTTTCACCAACGTGACCGTGGATGGCGGCCGCATGGCCAGCGGCACCTCTTCCGGCGACAGCCGGCGCTTTGAGCTCGAGCAAGTCGCGATCAACAACGTCGAGACGATCGAGGTGTTCAAGACCATGACCCCCGACATGTCGGCGGACAACACCGGCGGGCAGGTCAATCTCGTCACCAAAAGTGCTTTCGACCGCCAATCGAAAAGCCATTTCGCCTACAATCTTTCCCTGACGGCCAACAGCGAGAATCTCACTTTCAGCCGGCGCGGGGCCTGGGGTGACGGCAAGCAACTCCTGGTCCGGCCCAACGCCGATCTCAACTATTCCCGCCGGATCAACGACAAGGTCGGGATCAATGTCAGCTATCGCCTCTCTGAGGTCACCCACGACTACCCGCGGGCCGGCTATTCGTGGAATTTCTCCGCCAACGGGGCAACGCTGACAAATCCGTACCTCACTTCGATCCAGATGTATGACGAGCAGAAGATCACGCACCGCGAATCGTTTTCGACCAAGGTGGATTTTCGCCCCGGGCCCCGGACCAAACTGGCCCTGACCGGCCAGTGGAACTGGTACGACCTCACCTTCAACGGGCGCGCCATCACCTTCAATTCCGGCACGCCCGCGGCAGGTTTCACGCCCAACCGGGTGGAAAGCACCCCCGGCACCGGCAATGTCACGACCGATGTCTCGCAGCGCAACAAGTACGGCCCCACCTATGTCCTCGGCGCGCAATTCACCCATGAATTCGCCGCGGGCAAACTCTGGGGCGGATTCAGCTGGTCCCAGGCCGAGAACAAGTACCGTGACATCACGCGCGGATTCCTCACCACCGTAGGACTGAACCTCCTCCGGCCGGCGGGCAGCAACACCGTCGTGACCCTCGACAATATTCTCACTCAAAGGCTGCCGACGATCACGGTGGCCCAGACCGGCGGCAATCCTGACTATCGCGATCTTTCGAGCTACAGCATCACCCCGAACCAATGGCGCACCCGGCCGTTTACCTCGCGGGAGCTCAAGCAGGGCGGCAACGTGGACTACCGTCACCCGTTCAAGCTCACCATCCCCGTCGCCCTCCAAATGGGTATCCGCCGGGACGACACCGGCCGGAAGATCAAACGTCTCGGCGTTAACAACGTCCATCCCGCGCTGACCGGCAGCCAGCTGAAGCCCTATCGCGACGATTCCTACAGCACGACCGACATCGGATTCGGCTTCGGCCCGGTGGAGTGGCTCAGCCCCTACAAAACCTACGCGGCTTTTCCCGAGCTGTCCGGCACGTT
>JBKJRG010000298.1:0-3895 GCA_046594805.1 Opitutaceae bacterium
GGACACGCCGCTCAACATCAGCATCGTCTCGCGCGAATTGATCGAGGACCTGGCGGGCAACCAGCTCATCGACGTGCTGCGGGGCGCCAGCGCCGTCGCCCTGCAGGTCAAGGACGAAACCATGATTCTCGTGCGCGGCTACACCGGCCCGCAATTCGTCAACGGCCTCCCGGCCGGATCCGGCCTCACGCTCTACGACGTGGATCGGGTCGAGGTCGTCAAGGGACCCAATGCCGTTTTTGCCGGCATCTCGAATCCCGGCGGCACGGTGAATCTCATCAAGCTCAAGCCGAGCTTCACCGCGCGGCACTCGGTCGACGCGAGCTACGGCTCCTTTGACCACAAGCGCGTCGTGTTCCGTTCGAGCGCGCCGCTCGTGCAGGACCGGCTGGCGTACAGTTTCGTTTATGGCCGCACCGACGAGCAGAGCGAGATCGACGCGATGTTTACGCGCGAGGATTTCTACAGCGGCGGCCTCACTTGGAAACCGACGCGCAACCTCACGTTCACCGCGCGCTACGCCAAGCTCGATCGCGAGGCCGGGCGCCGGCCGCACACGGTGGTGAGCCACCCGCTCTTTCAGCAACGCGATCGCGAGGCGATGGAACAGTTCGATCGGCTCGGCCTCGCGCGGCCTGCCGCCTACCCGCAGCTCGAAAACGGCGCGGTCAATTCCCCCGCCGGCGCGCCGATCGTCACCGGCCGCGCGGCGCCGGAAGGCGTCGATGCCTTCATTTCCCGCACGCTCGGGCCCAACGTCCCACCGTTCCCGATCATCATTTCGCGCGAGTTCTTCCCGAGCGACGCGTTCAACTACCTCGCCGACGGCCGCGACTCCTACCAGAACAAAACCACCACGCTCGAAGGCGAATGGATCCCCTCGCCCACCCTCGCGGTGCGCGGCATCCTCCAGCAAGTCGACAGCCATCGCCTGCGCCGCGAGTTCAACGGCCTCCGCCCCGTCGCCGGCCAGCGCCTGCGCAGCTCCATCTCCGATTTCAAGCCCGGCGGCGTGACCTTCTCCGCGCGACTCGAGGGCGTCTACAAGCTCGACCTGCGGCGCGCCGGCAAACACGACCTGCTCGCGGGCGTCCAGCACGACGGCGGCAAGGACGTCATCAGCCCGATCACGGTCGCGACCACGCGCGTTGTGACCTTCAACCCGCGCACGGACGCGCCGCTGCAGCTGCTGCCCCTGCTGCGCGCCCAGTACGGCGCGGACTACCAGGAGCCGGGCGTCGTGCGCAAGGGCGGCGCCCACTCCAACGCGCTCTACGGCGTGCTGCAGTCCGCGTTTTTCAACGACCGGCTGCGCACCCTTCTCGGCGGGCGCGGCATCGAGAACCACCGCCCGACCGACGACAACCGCGACGGCCGCGACGAGAATTTCAAGACGAGCAAGTTCCTCCCGCAGTTCGGCGCGCTTTTTCGCGTCACGCCGGCCCTCAGCCTCTACGGCAGCTTCAGCCGGACGTTCGTGCCCCAGCGCCAGTCGACCGCCGACCTCGCCGCGATTCGCGCGACCCAGGGCGATCCCACGCTGCCGGCTTATCGTCCGCCGGCGACGATCCCCGTGCGCTTCATCACGGCCGACCAGGTCGGCCGCGGCTGGGAAACCGGCGCCAAGCTCGACGTCGGCGAGGGGAGGCTGCTCGGCACGCTCACCTATTTCTCCACGGAGGATGCTTCGCGCCTCGACGTCGACACGCCCAACCAGGTGCTCTACCAACTGCCCGGCGCCACGGTCCGCGTCGCGGCGGGACGCTCCCGCACTTCAGGCCTCGAGACCGAGTGGGTGTGGACGCCGATGCTGAATTACCAGGCGTTGGTCAGCGCGAGTTATTTTTTCCAGAAGAACGAACTCTCGAATCCCTCCGACGCGCGCGAAGTCGGGTCGCATCTGGAGTCGGTGCCGCGCTACACGGTCAACCTCTGGAACAAATACACGTTCATCACCGGCGCGCTGCGGGGCACCTACCTCGCCGGCGGCGCCACGGCGCTCGGCGAGACCTACGAGCACCCCAGCTGGACGATTCCGATCAAGAGCGAGGAGGTCGTGTTGTTCGAGGTTATGATCGGCCGCACCATCAAGCTCGGCCGCTTCCCGGTCGACGTGCGGCTCAACGTGCGCAACCTCGCCGACAAACACTACCTCAACGGCACGTTCCAATACGGCGAGCCGCGGACGTTCATCGCCTCGGTGGGAGTGAAGTTCTGAGGGGCGCCAGGTAATCAAACATGCGTCACAGAGGTCCCAGCGCGGCGAAGCCGCAACCAAACTCCAACCTCAATCCATTTTGCAGAAGGCAACGAAGGAAACAAAGGGCGCGGACACCTCCGGGTCTTTGTTCTCTTTGTTCGCTTCTGTAAAAATTCACTGCACCTAGACTGCTGCGCGGGCCAGCAACGCCTTGAGCCCGGCGACGTCGGTGACGGAGGTTTTCGCCACAAAACCCCGCGCGTGGGCGAAGTGAACTCCGGGCTGCCCTTCGACTCGCGTGAAATCGAGCCGCGGATTGTCGCGGTAGCGCTCGAGGCCATAGCCCGACCCGCGGCGGTCGGGGCTCACGATCGCGATGACTTCATCGCCGAGCCCGCGACGCTGGATGAAACGGTCGAGTCCGAAGCCCGGTTCCTCGGGCAGCGGCTCGGTCCGCGCGAGAAAAAGCACCTGGGCCGGGCGACCCGCGAGCTCGAGGGTCCAAAACTCCGCGTGGCGCGCGAGGAACTCCAGGCGCGTCCGCAGCGAGGTGATGTAATCGACGATGTCCGCGCCGATCACCCGCATCATTTCCCAGAGTGGCTCACCCGCCTCGAGCCGGGCGGCGAGGGCAAAGCGCCGGAGGAGCGCGGCCTGCACGGGCGAGTTGAGTTTGGTGAGCGCATCGGTCGTGACGCCGAGCCATTTCGCAGTGTGCACGGGTCCGCGGGTGTCGAACCACTCGGTCGTCTCGAGCCAGTCGCAAAACTGCCGTGCGTCCTCGTAGAGACCGAGGTGTTGCAGCACGAGGGAAAGAGCGCAGGTCGGCGGATGGTCCTTGGGCAGTTGGTGATGATCGAAATTATGGAGGGCGGGCTCGTGGCGGTGGCCCACGTCCACGACGCAGATCGCGGCGCGGGCGAGATCGTCGGCGGTCGGCTCGCGGCGGACGATGGGCGCGGGCTGCACCGCGAGCAGCACGCTGCACGCGAGAAATTCATCGGCATGCGCGCCGCCGGGATGGGTCAGGATGGTTTCGAAGCGGGTCATGCAGACCAAGGCATGAGGCACCGAGGTCACCGAGCGCAAACCCCGAGGCGTTGTCGGCCAGATCGCGGTCCTGGCGCGACCATTCGGTGCCAATTTCATGCGCCAGCTCAGCGAGCTGGCCTACAACCGGGCCTCACGATGGTGGGCCCGGTCGCTCAGGATGACGGCAGGGCCGGAGAGCGCTTTCGCGCTCTCACCTCCGGGCCTCGCTAGGCCGCGCTGCTGCTCACCGACGCGTTGTAACGTTCGATCTCCGTGCGGCGGGCACTGCGCTCGTCGTAATGGCCGTCGTTCCAGCCGTGGAAGGCGGGGCTGCCGGCGCGAAAGGGATTATCTTCCGTGGCGATGTGCTCTTTCGCGGCATGCCGCCCTTTGGCATAGCCGGATGCATAGGTGGCTGCATTGGGCGAGGGTGAGGTGTTCATACGGTATTAGACGTTCCTGCGTGCAAAATATTCGACCCCGTGCGCAGAATCGCGTGCCCAGCGTCGAGACCCCATTCGCCGGGATTTTAACCCGTAACCAACTGTGCGCCCCCGGAGTGGCCGCGCGGTTTCCTCTGGGCCCAGGATTTGGAATCGAACGGCTGCGCGTTCCTTTGGCCGTGAAATCAGCTTTCTTCATCTGGCCAATGAAAGTTGAAGC
>JBKJRG010000334.1:0-5105 GCA_046594805.1 Opitutaceae bacterium
GTGAACAAGGCGACGGGCTCGCGCCGGGCCGCACCGCGGAGCGTGAGCCAGCCCAGCCCCGCCAACAGGAGCAGGCCGGGGAGCGGGGCCACGCGGGCGTTGCCCAGCGTCAGCGGCCCACCGAGCAGCGCGAGCCAGTATCGGCCGATGTGGCTCATGCTCTCCCACGAAAGGTCGCCGATGCGGTGCCCGGGGTTTAATTCGAATCCATACAGGAAGGCCAGCATGCCCGCCGTGCCGGCGGCGCACCAACTGGCGAGGTGTTGCCAGCGTCGCTGAGACCAAAGAATCGCGACACCCAAAGGCCACACGACGCAGCCATGGGCCAGCGTGAAATTTGCCAGCAGGCCGGTCAGGATGGCCAGAGCGCAGGCGGTCCGGCTGCCACGGAGCAGCAGGATCAGGGTGGCAATGGCCAGCATTACCACTTGGAAGTGGTCGATGGACGCGCCGGACCAAAGAAAGTTTTCAAAATGCTCCAGCTGAAACATCATGAACGCCAGCACTACGCCCAGCCGGAGTCGCTTCTCCCACCCACGGACGCTGGTCACGAGCAACGCACACGCACCCATCAGGAACAGGTTCCCCAAGGCGCCGATCACATGGAAATTTACCGTGCCGGTCAGCCAGTAGCTGCCGGCAAACATGAGCCGGCTGGTGACCATCCGGTGCTCGTTGTTGACGGCGAAGAAGCGTTGCAGGAGCTCCGACCAATCCGCGCCGGCATTGATCCGGAGGACCAGCGCGAGCGCGGTGTCGAATTCGTCCCAAAACACGATGTTGCGACTCGCCGCCACGACGTGCAACGCGATGTAGACGACGGGCAGGGCAGCGAGGAGCGCCCAGCTGAAAACCAGCTGTCGGCGCGAAAAGACCATGAAGCCGGTCGGCAGAAACATTTGAACTAAGACGCGGAGGGGTCCGCGCGGGGTCGGTAAATCAGCGGAATGTAGCGTGCAGCGGCAAGGATAGATTCAAGGGATCCACGGTGGACGGATTCAAGGGATCCACGGTGGACGGTTTGGCAACCCGTGGCGTGGTTCCGATCTAGGGGGGTAGGACGGAGGCGGGCGCGAATAGTTTTACGTAACAACTCGGAAACTCAGCGGTCGACCGGCTGACAATGCCCATGGTCGCTTTTCTTCCGCCGAATCCGCAGTAAGTTTTTCGAAATGAAACGCTTTGCCCCCGGGGTCGTGCTGGCGGTCGTTATCTTCATGGTGGCGGCGCCCTTCGTCTTCGCCGCGTCGTCCGCCGCCACCAAGCGTTCTGGCGAAAAGGTGCCGGGCACCGCGGTCGCGACCGCGATTTCCACGGTGACCGGTATCGCGATTTCGCCGCTCCTCGGCACGGCGGGTTACGGGGCATACAAATGGTCGATCGCGAAGGACGAGGCGGCCCGCGCGGCGCTGCCCTGGTATGCGCAGCCGAAATTCTGGGTGCCCGCGCTGTTGCTGGTCGGCCTGTGCGCGGCGAAGGACACTTTTGGCGCCACGCTGCCCCCCGGTTGGAAAAAACCGCTCGATGTGCTCGAGACGCTCGAAAACAAGTTCAGCGGACTTATCGCGGCTGGGGCGGTCATCCCGCTCGCCATGGATGCGTTTTCGAAACTTTTGCTGGAGCAGCCGAGTGCCGGCCTGGCGCCGGTCATGGGCTTCCCCGGCCTCGCCTCACTTCCGCTCGCCGCGTTTGATCTTTCGTGGCTGCTGGATCTGCTGACCGTGCCGTTCGGCATCGCGGTGTTCGCGGTGGTCTGGCTCGCGTCGCATGCGATCAACGTCCTGATCCTGTTGAGCCCCTGGGGCGCGATCGATGCGGCGCTCAAGCTGGCGCGCACCGCGCTGCTCGGCCTCGTCACGCTGAGCGCGACGATCAATCCCTGGGCAGGAGCCATCCTTTCGCTGGTCGTCATCGCGGTGTCACTCTGCGTGGCCGGGTGGGCGTTTCGACTGACGACTTGTGGCACCGTCTTTTGCTGGGATTTCCTGACGCGCCGGCGGACGCGTTTTGCGCCGGCGACCGAGGGTAATCTGATGTTCGCGGGCGCTGGTTTTCCCGGGGTCCCGGTGCGCACTTATGGACGGTTGATCCATCGTCCGGCGGGCGGGCTGGAATTCGTCTATCGCCCCTGGCTGATGTTGAAACCGCAGGTGGCGGCAGTGCCCCTGCCGCCCTCGGAGCTCGCGATTGGGCAGGGATTTATTTTCTCCGATGTCCTCACCAAGGATGAAGGCATGCTGTTTTCCCTTCCGCCGCGTTATCGCGGTCACGAGCATGAATTGGTGCGGGCCTACGGGCTGGGCGGTGGGGTGCGTCCGGCCGGAATCAGGAAAGCCTGGAGTGCGCTGCGCGAAATGCTGGGCGGGCGCGCGGCGCCGCACGAAACCATGGCGGCGTGAGCGTCACCCGGACGATTTTGCGGAGTATTCTGGCGTGCTTCTTTATTGTGGCGGGGGCGAATCATTTCCGGGCGCCGGAAATTTACCTGGGCATGATGCCGGCCTGGGTGCCCTGGCCGGGCGCGATGAACGTGATCAGCGGCGCGGCCGAGATCCTCGGTGGCATCGGCCTCTTTTTCGTGCGCACCCGGCGCGCCGCGGGATGGGGATTGATCCTGCTGCTCTTCGCCGTTTTTCCCGCGAACCTGCACGTGGCCCGGATGGGCCGGATGCCCGGAACGAGTTGGTCGCCGCGTGCGCTCTGGCTGCGGCTACCGCTCCAAGCCGTGCTCATCGCGGGCGTGTGGTGGGTGGCGGTTGGGCGGAAGCCGCTAGTCTCGAGAAACTGAATCGCGACCGAATTCTGTGAGGGGCCATCCGCCCAGGAAGTAGTCGGCACGTTCCGAGGTGGAGCGCGTTGACCCTCCAAAGGCGGGCGTCCGCGTTGGGGCGGAGTCGCCGCAGCTGGATCTGGGGCGGCAGGCTGGGCATGCAGGGGTGGGGCGCGACCGCGCGGAGGGTGCGGCGCACGCTTCCCGCTCGCAAGGCGGAACCTCGGCCGCCCGACAGGAGCACGCTTGCACGGCGCGCCAATCCTGCGCGATGCTCACGCCATGAACTCCGCGTCTCCCCGCCTCCGGAAAACGTTTCTCCGCGGCCTCACGCTTGGCCTGCTCGCTGCCGCCACCCTCGCCTCGCTTCCCGCCGCCACCAATCAGCCCGCCGCCGCCGAGCGCCGACTGCTCTACGTGGCCGTACCCGGCATTCGCAATTATCTCGAGTACGGCGGCCACGGCGTTCTCGTGTTCGACATCGATCGCGGGCATGCATTCGTGCGGCGAATCCCCGCCGCAGGGCTGGCGCCTGATGGGAAGCCTTCCAACGTGAAAGGAATCGTGGCGAACGCGGCGACGCGCCGGCTCTACGTGAGCACGCTGCAAAAGCTCACGTGCTTCGATCTGCTGACCGACAAGATCCTCTGGGAAAAATCCTACGAGGGCGGCTGCGATCGAATGGCCCTCTCTCCCGACGGCAAGGTGATGTATCTGCCCTCGCTGGAAAAAAACCACTGGCACGTGGTCGATGCGCAGTCGGGCGAAATCATCAAGCGCCTCGAGCCGATCCCTCGCGCCCACAATACGGTTTACGGGCTCGACGGCCAGCACGCCTACCTGGCCGGCATCGGTTCGCCGCTGCTGCACGTCACCGACACTGCGACGCACAGCATCTCAAAGCAAATCGGCCCTTTCGGTTCGGGGATCCGTCCGTTTACGGTGAACGGGAAACAGACGCTGTGTTTCGTGAACGTGAACGGCCTGCTCGGCTTCGAGGTGGGGGACCTCGTGAGCGGAAAGATGCTGCATCGCGTCGAAGTCGAGGGATTCAAGCCGGGCGTGCCCAAGCGCCATGGCTGTCCCAGCCACGGCGTCGGCCTCACGCCGGATGAGAAGGAGGTCTGGGTTTGCGACGCGGCCAACTCGCGGATGCATGTCTTCGATGCGACCGTGATGCCACCGAAGCAGGTCGCGAGCATCGAAATGCGCGATCAACCGGGTTGGATCACGTTCAGCCTCGATGGGAAGCTGGCGTACCCGTCCACCGGCGAAGTGGTCGATGTGAAGACCCGGAAAATCGTCGCGGCACTCAAGGATGAAACTGGCGCCGCAGTCCACAGCGAAAAAATGGTTGAAATCCATTTTGCCGGCGGCGTGCCCGTGCGGAATGGCGATCAGTTTGGCGTGGGGCGCGTGCAGTGAGGGTCGGCCAGAAACTCAATCCTGATTTTCTGAGTTCCCCATTTTCCGTCGGTATTTTTCAAAGGTTCCTTACCCGCTAATCAGCGCCTGTCACCGCAGGGTGCGTAAGCCGCGCGCGAGCCGGCCCATGCCCTCGGCCGCCATATCTTGGTCGAGGGCGCCATACGCCACCCGCAAATGGCAGCCGCGCTCCAGCCCGAACGCGCTGCCGGGGATGACCGCGACACCGTGCGCGCGGATCAGCTGTTCCGCCGTTTCGAGCGATGAGCGCGCCGGGCCTGGCCCAGACCGCACTCGCAAGAGAAAATAAAACGCGCCCGTCGCCGGTGGCACGTCGCCGATTCCGTCCGCGACCAGCGCCGCGAGCTCATGCTGCACGATCGAGCGCACCGCGCCAATCCCGCGCAGTTTTTCGCGCACATAGCCGGACCCGGCCTGCAGCGCGCCGAGCGCCGCGTATTGAGAAATAACGGGCGGGCAGATCAGCAGCGTATCCTGGACTTTGCGCAGCGCACTCTCGAGTTTTTCCGGAAAGGCCATCCAGCCGATCCGCCAGCTCGCGAAGCCGTAGGCCTTCGACATCGAGTAGAGCGAAATCGTGTGCGCCGCCGCGCCCGCGATCGATGCCGGCGAAAAATGCGCCGCACCCTCATAGGTGAAATACTCGTAGGCTTCGTCGCTGATGTGGAAAATGCCCCGCCCGGCGCAGAGCGCGTTGACGGCGCGGAGCGCCGCCGCGGGATAAACTGCGCCGGTCGGATTGTTGGGAGACACGGTGACGATGGCCCGCGTCCGCGGCGTGATGGCCGCGCGCAGCGCGTCGACATCGAGCTGGTGGTTTTCGTCCGTGGGCACGAGCACGGGCCGGCAGCTCGCCATCGTGATCGCCATCTCCTGGTTGAAGTAATAC
>JBKJRG010000410.1:0-5055 GCA_046594805.1 Opitutaceae bacterium
GTTTACGCACCCATACCCGAAAAGGAACAAGGCAAGGACCTCACGTTCACCATCCGGGCGGGCGTGTCGTACGACAGCAACCTTTTCGGCGCCGATCGCAGCACGGTCAGCAGCACGATTTGGACGCTCGCGCCCAAGGTCGTCTACAATGCCTCCGTCACGGATCAGACGTTTGTCGCCGCCGCCTATGCCCTGACGCTTGACCAGTTCGAGGATCGGCCGGGCTCGAAGCTCCTCGACAGCCATGACCTTTCGCTGCGGGTCGCCCATGCTTTTTCGAAATCCACGACGATCGATATCAACGACGTGTTGACGCGCACGCGCAACCCCGAGGCGCTGCTCACCGGCATTCCGCCCAATCCCGACGGCACGCCGCAGAGCAACCCCGATCAATCGTTCCTGCGCAACCAGCTCGATGGCCGGTTCCAGACTCCGCTCGGCCCCAAGGTCAGCTCGATCATCAAGGCGCGGACCGTCTACTACGATTATTATCGCAACGCCTCGCTCGGGCGGAGCATCGATCGCGTCGAGAACCTGTACGCGGCGGCCGGCGATTATGCCTTCCTGCCCGAGGTGAAGGCCGTGGCGGAATACCGGCACCAGGATGTGTTCTACCGCAAGCAGGGCGAGGTGAAGAACAAGCGCTCCGACTACCTCATGGGCGGCGTGGATTACGCCATCGCGAAAAAACTCTCGTTCAGCGCCCGGCTCGGCACGGAGTGGCGCCGGCGCGCCAGCGAGGACAGCGCAACCGCGCCCTACGCGGAAGTCTCGGGCAAATACGATTACACCGAGGATTCGTTCCTGGTTTTCGGAGCCAGCTACACGCTCGAGGAAACCACGGACGTGGGGCGCTTCACGGACACGCAGGTGAACCGGTACTTCATCAATGCGCAGCATGCGCTGACCAAGATGATCGTCGCCTCGGCTTCGCTCACCTATGAGCCCGCGGAGTTGCAGGGCCGCATCGGCGTCCGCGATGTCGAGGAGACGACCGTGCGCACCGGCGTGGCGCTGAGCTACCTTCCGACCAAGAACTGGACCATTTCCGCGAACTACGATTACGACCGCGTCTACTCCGGCCTGGCTTCGCGCGAAATGGTGCGCCACCGCACCGGGCTGAACGCCATCTACACGTTCTGAGCGGCGTTCGCGCCGCGTCCCGTTGTTCATGGCTACCGCCCACGCCAGCAAGGACACCGCGTCGCTCGGCGACTTCCTGCAAATCCTCCGGCTTCGACTGGCGCTGATCCTGATGATCCTCGCGCTCGTCGTCATTACGGCGGTCGCGGTCACGGCCTTTTTGCCGCGGTGGTATCTCGCCACCACCAAGGTCAAGGTCGAGAAACCCGAGGGCGAGGTGAGGCTGTTCCAGGCCCAGGGCAGCCAGGGTTACGACCCCTATTTCCTGCAGGATCAGTTCAAGATCATGCAGTCGGAAATAATCCTGTACCCGGTGATCGAGCGGCTCGGGCTCAACGCCCGGCTGGCGCCATTGCTGGGATCCACCGCGGCGTTGCCGACGTCACTCACCTACCGGTACCTGGTCGACAAGATGCTGCGGATCGAATCGCAGCGCAGCTCCTCGCTGATTGAGATCAATGTCTACGCGCAGGACGCGCGGCTCGGGGCGGACATCGCGAACGAGATTGCGCGCACCTACTCCAGCAACCGCATCGACCTGGCGACCTCCGATCAGCGCGAGGGCCTGGCTCACCTGCGCAAGGAGCTGGAAAAGCAGGAGCTCGTCGTCACCCGCCAGCGCGATGCGCTCGAAAAACTGCGCAAGGACCTGAATATTTCGGGCGTCGATCTCAACGCGCGCTACTCCGACATGGAGATCGAGACGCTGCGGCAGATGCAGAACACGCTGATCGCGCTGCGGGTCGACGCCATCGGGCGCAAGACGCGCTGGGAGCGGTTCAAATCCATCCGCCCCGAGGATCGGATGAGCCTGGTCAATTCCGAGCTCATTCCGGACCAGAATATCCAGAATCTCCTCCAGGCCTACCTGATTGCCGACCAGAAGGTCACGCAGCTGAAGCCGCGGCTGGGCGCCGCGCATCCCGAGCTCATTGGTGCGATCGACAACCGCGGCAAAATCAAGGAGCAGCTCGACGGCCAGCTCAGGGGCTACGAAAGCTCGCTGGAAATTGCCCACAAGGAGGCGGAGTCGCGCGTGACCGAGCTCGAACGCCAGCTCGATCAGGCCAAGGTCAGCCAGATCCTTTCCGCCCGCGATCGGATGCGGCCCTTCGAGGAAGCGGGCCAGAAGCTCGATGACGAGCAGCGGTTGTCGACCACCCTCAAGCTCACGCTGCGACAGCGCGAAATCGATTTCCAGGTCCCAAAGAAAACGATCGAGATTCTCAACACGGCGGAGCCCGCGAAATTTCCCAGCCGGCCGAATTGGGTGCTCAACCTGACTTTTGCCTTCCTGTTCGGCGGGGTGTTCGCGGTTGGAGTCGCGGTGTTGCTCGAGTATTTCGACACCAGCTTCCGCAACGTGGCCGATGTCGAGACCCGGCTCCGGCTGCCGGTCCTCGGGGTGATTCCGTTTGCCCGCGATCTTTCGGGCCAGGGCGATGAAGACCCCGCGGAGCTGGAGCCTTTTCGCGTGCTGCATACGAACCTCAACCTCGCGTTGAAAGCGGGCCATCCCCACGCACTGGTGATATTTTCCGCCGGCCCGGGCGAGGGCAAGTCGACCACGCTGCATCGGCTCGCCGCCCTCATGGGCTCCAGTGGCGAGCGCGTCGTGCTCATCGATTCGGATTTGCGCCGCCCGACGCAACACCGGCTCATGGGTCGGCCGAAGGAGCCAGGCCTGAGCGAACTCCTGCTTGGGCAGAAAACGCTGGACGAGGTAATCCAGAAGAACGTCACCCCCGGACTCGACTTCATCCCGAGCGGTGGCGTCGCCGGATTCACCCTCAGCCTCATCTACGGCAACCGGCTGCGCGAGCTGCTGACGGAGCTCCGCGGCCGCTACGACAAGATCGTGTTCGATTCTCCGCCCATCATCGGGGTGAGCGACGCCAGCGTGCTGGTCAGCGCGGTCGATGCCTCCGTGTTGCTGATCCAGCATCGGCGCAATCCGCAGAGCATGGTGCTGCGCGCGCAGCAGATCGTCGAAAGCCTGAAGACTCCGCTGGTCGGCGTGGTGTTGAACCAGGTGCCGTTGAACGCCGGCGGCGACTACGGCTACTACACGAGCAACTACGCCTACTATAGCGAGACCGGCAGCGACGCCAAAGCGCGTCGTTCTCGCGCCCGTAAGGGCGACGCGTCCCCCGAGACCGGGGCCAAGGACAGTCTGACCCTGCGCGAACCGGATCGGAAAGGGTAGGAGAGGGCGGATTGCTCCATGGGCGGCCAGGCCGCCATTTTTTCGTGCGGCATCCTGAGCGAATGCGAAGGATCGCTGTCATCCGGAATCAGCGGACGCTGCAGCGGTCGCACGCCATTTGGAGCCCTGGTCCTGCCATTTCTCATACGATCGCAGCGAGGGCGCGGCAGCCCCAAGTACCGGTTTCGGGGCCACACTCGGCAGATGCCGTAAATTGGGGATGGGGCGCCCTCGCCCCGTCGGCTTGGTTTTTCGTCATGACACCTTTTCCGATTTTCGAGCCAAGGACCTGCCATTTTCCGTACGACCGCCGCGAGGGCGCGGCGGCCCCAGGTACCCGCCGGCGCACGCGGGGATTCTTGGCCTCGCTCAGAATGACCAACCATTTTGGGAGATTCTGTGCCAGCCCCCACCGGCAAACCATCTACCCTAAATCGGGTAGACCCAGATCTTGGCCTCCAGAGCAGAAGATCGAAACTCAGACATGCTGAGGCTCGTTCGCCTTCACCCCGTTAACCTCTTCGTCCTTGTTATCGCGCTCTTCGTCAGCCCGCTCTCCCGGGCCGAGCTGCGCGTCGTCGGCACGGATTTGCTCGGGATCGAATTCTCGAAGGCAGTGTACGGATTCGCCGGCCGCAGCCGCCTGACGGTCGCGCTCGCCTTGGATGGCAGCCGGCCCGGAATGGACGAACTCAAGGCGGGTCGGGCGGACCTCGCGCTTGTGATCCTGCCGCCGGGTGAGGAGCCGTCCGTGACGGGCCTTTCTTCGCTGATTATCGGCTATCATTGCATCGTTGTGCTCGTGCCAGCGGCGTGTCCGCTCGAACGCGTGACGCTGGAGCAGCTCGCCTTGGTTTTTGGCGCCGAAGGGCCCGCGGGCGCTTTCCGTTGGCGTGAGTTGGGGCTGGAGGGAGAATGGTCTGAGAGCGCCGTTGCGCCGGCCGTACCTGAGGTTGGCAGCGGCCTGACGTTGGAGCACTTTCGCCATGCGGTGCTGCGCCGAGCCGGATTTCGTCCCAGCGTCAGCCGTTTCCGCTCCGCGGGAGACCTGGCCGCGCTGTTCGCGGATGATCGCCGGGTCCTGGCCATCAGCCCATCCGTTCCGCCCCCGCGCTCGGCGAAAACGCTGGCCGTGGCGATGCGACCAAAAACCCCCGCTTACCTCCCCACCCGGGTGAACGTGCATTCGGGCGATTATGAATTGCGGATGCCGTTGCGACTGCTGTTCCGCCGCGACGCGGAAAAGATACTGGGTCCACTGCTCTGCTACCTCCTGAGCGAAGAAGCTGCCCTTCATTTAGAACAGTCCGGTATTGTCCCTCTCCCCACGTCCGCGCGTGCGGAACAAGTGCTTGCGCTGGAGAAAAGTTAACGAGATGCCCCGTGGAAAATAGCTGTTGACGGACGCTCGCCCCAGCCTACTTCTTGCACCCTGTTTTGCGGGCGTAGCTCAGTTGGTAGAGCACCACCTTGCCAAGGTGGACGTCGAGAGTTCGAGTCTCTTCGCCCGCTCCATTTTGACTAAGCGCCCAGTGGTGACACTCGGCGCTTTTTTGTGTCCTAACGTGCCAAGCTGAGAGTTTTGCGAAATTGCCGTGGGTGGA
Organism: Opitutaceae bacterium; assembly: GCA_046594805.1. Lineage (GTDB taxonomy): Bacteria > Verrucomicrobiota > Verrucomicrobiia > Opitutales > Opitutaceae > ER46. The sequence goes on from JBKJRG010000410.1 coordinate 4,954, forward strand.
CTGGACGTGACAGGCGAAGCCACGGAAAGACCCAAAAAGACCCCTGCGGGTGAGTGCCGGGGTGCGTCGTCTTTCGGAACGCTGAGGGAGGGCAAACCATTG
>JBKJRG010000521.1:0-3007 GCA_046594805.1 Opitutaceae bacterium
TGAAAGGCGACGAGATTTATGTCCGGGCGAAAATCGTTTCCTCGAAGCCGAAAGTAAACGGCAGCGTCGCCGGGGAATTCGAGACCGCGTGGATTCAGCCGATCGTGAACGCGGCAAAATAGCCGTTGGTTTTGGGTTTTGGGTTTTGAGTTGGAAGCTCGAACCCAAAACTCAGAACTCAGAACTCAGAACTCCCTCCCGGGCGCCCACCACACTTCATTGTTCAGGGTGCGTTCGGTCAGCCCGGTGCCGCCGCTGCCGGCGGTGAAAAGAATTCCCGGTTGGTCTGGGATCGGATGATGCCCGGTCGGCCGCTCGATGTTCGGCATCCAGCGCGGGCGTTTCGCTCCCGCCGGCCCCAGTACTTCACTCTGAAATGTACGGCAGCCGTCGTCGGACCAGAGCCGGGCAATGTCGTTGGTCGCATGCGCCCAGTCCGTTTCGCCGGGGCCCAACTTGGTGAGGGTCGCGACAATCGTCGCGCGGCCGGACGCACTGAAGGTCATGCCACCCGGCGCCACCAGATCCCAATCGCGCAACGACGCCGGCAGGAATTCATGCAGATCGCGTTTGCTCCAGCCGCCACCGGGCCCGGGTGTCGCCAGCCAGGTGTGGGCGGAGGCTCCTTCGCGCCATGAATATAAAAGATGCGGCACACCCTCACGGTTCACCGCCATCGCTCCCGAGTACAGGGTTCGCTGGGTGGCGCCGCCGCCGCTGGCCAGCACATCTACTGTCTCCGCCGTGGCGGGCGGCGTGACGCGCGTGCCGTCCGCGCGGCACCACGTTTTCCCCGCGTCCGGGCTGCGGAGGTAGCCGATGGTCTGCAACGGCGTCTCGTCCTTCCGCCCGGTGGTCTCATAGATCCGGCAGCCGAGATGGATGGTTTTGCCATCAGCGCCCCACGCGAGCGATTCCATGAAATGGGTGTAGGCCGTGTGACGCGAACGCAGCACCGTTCGTTCGCGTCGCCAGTTGCCACCGGCGGGTTTCGCCCACCATTCGAGTTCCCACGGCTGATTCTTCGTTTCGGGCGGACGCTGATGACTTCGGCGCGCGGACATCAGCAGCGTGTCGTCGGGCGCGCACAATAGCACCGGATAGGAAAGTTCGTTCCCGAATTGGATCTCGGGCTCCCAAGCCGAGGCATCGTTCGGCTGCTGCGAGCGGCGGTAGCGGAACGGCTGGTGATGCGGAAAATAAACGAGATGGAGGTAGCCTTTGCTGTCCACGGTCAGCCCGGGACCGCCGTGATTATCGTGCGCCGTCCCCACCGTGTAGGCGGGCGACCAGGTTCCAGTGACTCGATCGAGCGTCCGCATCCTCACCCAAAAACCTTCCTCGGTCGCGTCCAGCCACGCCACGTGCGTGCGCTGGCCGACCGTGACAATCTTGCTGGCCTCGGCATAGCCCGTGGCGCGGCCGCAGCCCGCGCTTGTGACCAGGAACGGGCGTGCGACGGCGTTGGCCGCGGGGATGGCCGCGTTCGAGCGGAACGAAGTTGCCGCCGCCGCGCTGGCGGCGAGGGCGATAAAGTCACGGCGGTTCAACGGGGGTGCAGCCATCGGACAAGGAAAACGCAAGAGATCGGGCGGGCCGACGTTATTCTTCGATTGTCGCGGGTGCGCGCGACGGCATGGCGGCCCTTCGACGGGCTCAGAGCAGTCAAGCGCCCGGCCCTACCCCAAGCCAGGACCGACCCGCCAAAAAAGCCGGTTTTTCTTCGCGCCTAGCTTGGAAACGCATACTCGTTTACCCTCTGTCGCCTGTCTCGCACATGACCAAACTCCCCTCCCGCTTTCCCCGCATCCCCTTCCCCTGTTTGCTGGCATTCGCGGCTGCTTGCGCCACCGCGCTGGCTGCACCCGCGCCGCGCGCCCCGAAGCTCCCCTCGGAGACGCCGCCGGCCGAGTGGGTGGAGCCGGATTTTCCGTTTTTCTCCTCCGTGCTCGATGCTCGCAAGTCCGGCCCTGGCCTGCCGGCCGCCAACCTCTCGCCGCGCGGGATCGTGCTCCACCTCGGCCACGACTGCTGGGCCGTTTTCGATCCCGATTTGCTGCGCATCGCCGCGGTGTGGCGCGGCGCGGGCGTGGCCCCACGCGCACTGGCTCCAGGCTCCTACCACGAGCTCACCCGCAAAACTCCCGGCGGCCAGGTCGGGCTGCCTGATCCGGCCGGCAAAGTCTGGCTCGCCAACGGGATCTACCCGGGCTGGCAGTCGTCCGCGCAACTTTCCCTCGATGATCCGCGTGAACCCGCGCCAAGCCCGGAGGAAGTCGGGCGCGGCCCCATCGCCGAATCCCTGGGACGCTTCGATGCCATCCGCCTCACGCCCGCCGGCGCAGTGCTCGAATACACCGTCGCCGGCACCCGCGTGCGCGAGTGGACGACCGCGACCAATCCCAGTGGCCAGCCGTTGATCGAGCGGCACTTTGAAGTCGGCCCTTCGGAACGTCCGCTGCGACTCGTCATCGGCACCAAAGCCGCGGACACCGGAGTTTCGCTCGGCCTGGCCGCCGCTGGCTCCGGCGCCGAACTGGCCGAGGAGAATTCCGTCTGGACCGTCCGCGTGCCGGCACACTCCGCGCCGACCTCCTTCTGTGTGGCCATCTCCGACCGCGGCCCGGCGCCAACGGTGGTGCCGCGGCCGCTGCCCCAAGGAGCCGCACCGACCCGCTGGCCGCAGGAAGTCACGACGACGACGCGACGCTCGACGGCGAAGGATGCCTACGTCGTGGACCACATCGGCCTCCCGTTCGAAAACCCGTGGCGACGCGCGATGCGGCCGAGCGACATCCAGTTTTTCAAGGACGGCACGGGCGTGACCATCACGCTCGATGGCGACGTGTGGATCGTCCGCGGCCTCCACGATGAAGCGGGCAAGGTGCGATGGAAGCGCTTCGCCTCCGGCCTGCACGAGCCCATGTCCATCGCGATTCGCGACGAGGAGATCTTTGCCTTCGACCGGAATGGCATCTGGCGGCTGCGCGACACCAACGGCGACGGG
>JBKJRG010000600.1:0-10957 GCA_046594805.1 Opitutaceae bacterium
TCTGTAGGCAGGTCGCTTGCGAGCGCTCAGCGACCGGGGCGCTCGCAAGCGAGCTGGCCTACCGCCAACCCGCAGATGCGGCACCCGGATTACCGGCAATAGAATCGCACTTGCCCCGTCCCGCGGCTTGCCGTGTGCTCTCTTTTTTCCCTCGCGCCAATGCCACAGACCATCGCCGTCCTCGACTTCGGTTCGCAGCTTACGCAGGTCATCGCGCGCCGGGCCCGGGAGTGCCAGGTCTACTCGAAAATCTTCCACTTCTCGACGCCCGCGGCCACGCTGCGGGCCGAAAACGTCATCGGCATCATCCTCTCCGGCGGCCCGCAAAGCGTCTATGCGAAGAAGGCCCCGCACCCTGATCCCGCGATTTTCGAGCTCGGCGTGCCGGTCCTCGGGATCTGTTATGGCGTGCAGTTGATGGGGCATTTCCTCGCCGGCGGGGTCGAGCACAGCAAGGAGCGCGAGTACGGCCACGGCACCCTGACCATTCAGAAACCGGGCCGGCTGTTTGCCGGATTGCCGAAAAAATTGCGGGTGTGGAACTCGCATGGCGACAAGCTCACGCGGCTGCCGCCGGGATTCCGCGCCATCGGCACGACGGAGAATTCGCCCTACGCCGCGATCGAGGATGCGCGCCGCGGGTTCTACGGCATCCAGTTTCACCCGGAGGTTTTCCACACCGAGCGCGGCGTGGACATGATTCGCAATTTCCTGGTCGGGATCTGCCGCGCGCAGCAGGACTGGACGACGCGTGATTTCATCACCCACGCGGTGGAAAAGCTCCGCGGGCAGATCGGCCAGGGTCGCGTCATCCTGGGACTTTCCGGCGGGGTCGACTCCTCGGTGGCCGCCGCCCTGCTGCACAAGGCGATCGGCAAGCAGCTCACCTGCGTGTTCGTCGACAACGGCCTCCTGCGCAAAGGCGAGCGCGAGTACGTGGAGAAACTGTACGGCCGGCATTTCCACATCGATCTGCGCGTGGTGGATGCGTCGCGGCTTTTCCTCCGCCGGCTGAAGGGCGTGAGTGAACCGGAGCAGAAGCGCAAAATCATCGGGCGCACCTTCGTCGAGGTGTTCGAAAAATCGATCAAGTCGATCGGGCACACCGAATTCCTCGGTCAGGGCACGCTGTACCCCGACGTGATTGAGAGCATCTCGATCGGCAACAACCCGGCGTCGCTGATCAAGACGCACCACAACGTGGGCGGGCTGCCGGCGCGGATGAAGCTCAAGCTGGTCGAGCCGTTGCGCGAGCTCTTCAAGGACGAGGTGCGACGGGTCGGCGAGGCCCTGGGTCTCCCGCGCGAAGTGGTGTGGCGGCAGCCGTTTCCCGGACCCGGGCTCGGGGTGCGCGTGATGGGCGACCTCACCGCCGAAAAACTCGAGATCCTGCGCAACGCGGACTTTGTCCTGCAGGAGGAGATGATGCGCAGCGGCTACTATTACAAGGTGTGGCAGTCGTTCTGCGTTTTCCTCCCGGTCAAAACGGTGGGCGTCTTCGGTGACGAGCGGACCTATGACTACGTGATTGCGCTGCGCGTAGTGGAAAGCACCGACGCCATGACGGCGGACTGGGCGAAGCTGCCGCACGAGTTGCTGCAGAAGATCTCGAGCCGGATTACCAACGAGGTGCGCGGGGTGGGGCGGGTGGTTTTCGACATTTCCTCGAAGCCGCCGGCCACCATCGAGTGGGAGTGATTGATGGACCTGCGGGCTTTCCTCCGGGTCGAACCTCCTTCAACCTTTAGACCATGACCCTGTTTTTCCTGCGTATCTCCCTGGCGGCCTGCCTCGCATTCGCCGCCGCTGGCTCCGGCATCGCGGCCGAACCGGCGATCATCGCCAAGGCGCGCTCCTACATCGGCCCGGAGTCGGCGCTGGAGGGGCTCAAGTCGGTCCACTTCACCGGAACGCTTTCGACCGTCGATCCGAAGGATCCGAAAAAGGAGATCCGCGCCGCGATGGAGATCACCTTCCAGAAGCCGGACCAGCAGCGGATCAAGTCCACGTCCGACACCACGATCGAGGTCACGGCCCTGGACGGCTACGACGGATGGCAACGGATTTCCGACATCAAGGATCCAGCCAAGTGGCAGCAGTCACTGCTCGGGACCGATCAGATCAAGCGGCTGCGGGCCAACACGTGGGAAAACCTCGCGTTTTATCGTGGCATCGAGCGCCGCGGCGGACGGCTGGAGGATCAGGGTCCGGCGACGATCGATGGCGTGAAGTGTCAGAAGATCGCCTTCATTCACGCCGCAAATATTATTTTCTATCGCTACTTCGATCTGGCCACCGGCCGTTTGGTGTACACCGAGACCGAGAGTGGCGGCAGCATCCGCGAGAGCGGCGACGTCCGCGTCAACGGCCTGCGCTTCCCGAAAAGCATCATCACCGAAATGAAGGACAACGCCGGCGTGGCCCGGGCGGTGACGGTGACCTTCGACAAGATTGCCGTAAACGAGGAGATTTCCGGTGCGGAGTTTGCCGTCCCGCCGATTCCGCGGCAGCCACGGTAGGCATTTTTGTTTTGGGTGGGGATGAGGCGCCCTCGCCAGCAGTCATCCAGCGGGCTTTCCCCGGGCGCATCTGCCGGTTGGCGGTAGGCCAGCTCGCTTGCGAGCGCTCCGGTCGCTGAGCGCTCGCAAGCGACCTGCCTACAGATGCAGATGCGATCCACCGCCAACCGGCAGATGCGCCCGCTTTCCTCCCCGGCCGGCGCGAAAAAATCTCGCGGGTTGGCGGCGTGCCACGTAGACCCCGCGTTCCTCCGGAACATGCGCACGCTGCATCACGCCTCGAAAACTTTCATGGACGACCTCGCGGCGTTCTGCCGCGGGTCGGCGGTTTCCCGGGAGATTTCCGACTCGGTGGCGACGATTCTCGCGGACGTGCGGGCGCGGGGTGACGAGGCGGTGGCGTATTACGCGGCCAAATTCGACGGGGCGAAACTGCGGGCCCGCGATTTCCGGGTTCCGGTCGCCGACCTCGCTGCGGCCGCGAAACGGCTGCCGGCGGCCGAGACCCGGGCGCTGATCGCGGCGCGCGACAGCATCGTCGCCTACAATGAACGCGGGCTGCCCGCGGCGTGGACGGCCAAAAACAAGCACGGCGCCACCGTCGGCGAAAAATTCGATCCGATCCGCCGCGTGGGCCTCTACGTCCCCGGCGGGGAAGTCCCGCTGGTTTCGACCGTGCTCATGACCGTGACCCTCGCAAAGATCGCGGGCTGCCCGGAGATCGCGGTTTGCACGCCCTCGAGCCCGGATGGAAAGGTCGCCGCCGGCGTGCTCGCCGCGCTGCATCTGCTGGGGATCGAGGAAGTTTATCGGATCGGCGGCGTGCAGGCGATCGGCGCGATGGCGTTCGGGACCGCGACGGTTCCGGCGGTGGAGAAGGTTTTCGGCCCCGGCAATGCCTACGTCTGCGAGGCGAAGCGGCAGGTGTTCGGCACGGTCGGGGTGGATTCGCTCCCGGGCCCGAGCGAGGTCATGATCATCGCGGACGAGACGGCCAACGTGTCGTTTGCCGCCGCGGATTTGCTCGCTCAGGCGGAGCACGGCTCCGGCCGGGAAAAAATCTACCTCGTCGCCACGTCCGCCGGGATCATCGAGACGGTGGCGGTGGAGTTGCGGACGCAGCTGCAGATTATTTCCCGCAGCGAGAAGACGTCGCGCGTGCTCAACGAAGGCTTCCTGGCCCTCGAAGTTAAGTCGCTCGGGCAAGCGGCGGAGATCGCGAACTACGTCGCGCCAGAGCACCTCGAGCTGATGGTCGCGGAACCGGCCGCGAAGAAGCTGACGGCCGCGGTCACGACGGCCGGCGCGATCATGGTGGGCAATTACACGCCAACGGCGCTCGGCGATTTCACGGCGGGGCCGAGCCATGTGTTGCCCACCGGGCGGGCCGGACGTTTTTTCAGCGGACTGCGCGTGGCGGATTTCATGCGCCGGACCAGTCTGATCCAATACGATCGCGCGAGCGTGAAAAAAGGGGAGCCCGTCGTCGCCGCCTTTGCCACGATGGAGCGACTCGATGCGCACGGGCGCTCGGTGCGGATTCGGACGCTGTGAGGGAGCAGGATTAAGCAGGAAGCCAGGAAACCAGAAACGAGGCCGCGGCGTTTACGGTTTTTTCCTGGCTTCCTGGCTTCCTGCTTCAACTGCCCTGACAAATAAGAGGTTTCCTCTTGGCCCTGTTTTCGTGCCTGCTGGGCCGCGTCCATGTCCGATCTGACCTCTCTCGCGCTCCCCCATATTGCGCAGCTCCATGCCTACACGCCCGGGCTGCAGCCGACGGCGTCGGGCTGGGTGAAGCTCAACACCAACGAGTGCCCGTATCCGCCGAGCCCGCGGGTGGCCAAGGCGCTTCGGCAGGAAATCGGTGAGGATGGCGCGTCGCTCCGACTTTACCCTAATCCGAAAAGCACCCCGCTGCGGGCGGCCGTGGCCCGGCTCCATGGTCACGGCCTGCGCGAGGAAAACGTGATCATCGGCAATGGCTCCGACGATATTCTGAATCTGCTCATCCGCGCGTTCTGCACGCGGGAGGCCGCGGCCGGCTTCACCTTGCCGAGTTACTCGCTCTATCCGGTCCTCGTCGGGATCCAGGACGGCCGGAGCACGCTGATTGAGTTCGACCGCACGATGCGGCTGCCGGTCGAGCGGATCGCGGCGTCGGGGGCGCAGGCTTTTTTTCTGACTTCGCCCAATGCACCGACCGGCGTGGGTTTCGCCAACGCGGAGATCGAGCGGGTGCTCGCGTCCTATCGCGGGCTGTTCGTGGTCGATGAAGCCTACGCGCCCTTTGCGGGGGAAAACGCGGTGCCGCTCCTCGCGCGGCATTCGAACCTGGTAGTGGTGCGCACGCTTTCAAAAGCGTACGCGCTGGCGGGGCTCCGCGTCGGCTACGCCCTGGCGCAGCCGGAGATCATCGAGCTGCTCGATCGCGTCCGCGACAGCTACAACGTCAACCGGCTCTCGCAGGCCGGGGCGCTCGCCGCGCTCGGCGACCAGCCCTACTACGACGGGGTCGTGGCGCAGGTGAAGGCGACGCGCGATCGCACGGCGGCGGAGTTCGCGGCCCGGGGTTGGTTCACGTATCCCTCCCAGGCGAATTTTCTGTTCACCGAGCCCAGGAATGCGCGCGGCGAAATCGGCCCGCTGGTCGCGAAATCGGCCTATGATTTCCTCTTTGCCCATCAGGTGTTGGTCCGGCACTTCCCGAGCCACGCCTTGACCGCTGCGTTCCTGCGCATCAGCGTCGGCACGGACGCCGAGATGCGGGTCCTTGATTCTACTTTCGACGCATGGCTAAAGGCTCCACTTCCTCCCGCGTAGCCGCCGCTCCCAAGGCGGCCCGCGTCGCCCGCGTCCACCGCAAGACCGCCGAGACCGACATCACGCTGACGCTGGCGATCGACGGTCGCGGCACGTCGAAGGTCGATACAGGTGTGCCGTTTTTCGACCACATGCTGACCTTGTTCGCGAAGCACGGGCTCTTCGATCTCGAGGTCAAGGCCAAGGGCGATACCGACGTCGATTATCACCACACGGTGGAGGACGTTGGCTTGGTCCTCGGCCAGGCCTGCAAGGAAGCGCTGGGCGACAAACTCGGGATCAAGCGTTACGGCTTTTTCATCCTGCCGATGGACGAATCGCTCGCGCGGGTCGTGATCGACGTCGGGGGCCGGCCGCACCTGGTTTACGAGGCGGAAGCGCCGACGATGTTCGTCCGCGACTTCAATATCGTGCTGGTGAAGGAATTTTGCCGGGCCTTCAGCAACGCGCTGGGCGCGAACCTGCACGTCCAGCTCGTGTACGGCGAGGAGCCGCACCATGTCGCCGAGGCGATTTTCAAGTGCCTCGCCCGCGCGCTCGACGTCGCCACGCAGATTGAGCCGCGCGCGGCGGATTTGCTGCCGAGCACAAAAGGGAAAATCTAGCGGCGGCGGCTCAGTTTGGAGTTTGGGGTTTGGAGTTGTCCGAACCAGCCACCTGCGACTCCGACGCGCGACGGCATGAACTCCAAACTCCAAACTCCAAACTCCGAACTGCCCCGCGGCAGCGTGGCCGTCATCGACACCGGCATCTGCAACCTGCGCAGCGTCACCAAGGCGCTCGAGGCGGTGGGGGCGTCGATTCGTGTGGTGCGAACGCCGGCGGAGATTACCGCGATGAATGCGTCCGGGTTGGTGCTGCCGGGGGTGGGGGCGCTGCGCGACTGCGTGGCGGCGCTGCGGCAGTCCAAACTGGATGCGACGGTCGCCGAGTGGATCGCAGCCGACCGGCCTTTCCTGGGCGTTTGCCTCGGGATGCAGGCGCTGTTCGAACGATCCGAGGAGGGCAACGTCAAAGGGCTGGGCGTCTTTCGCGGGGAGGTACGGCGGTTCCAACGGCCGCGGGCATTCAAGATCCCCCACATGGGTTGGAATACGATCTCCTTCCGGACCGCGGGTTCGGCGCTGGCGCGGGGCCTGGCGCAACAGGGTGAGTCGTTTTATTTCGTGCACAGCTTCCATTGTGTGCCGGCCGACCCGGCGCTGGTGCTGGCGGAGTGCGACTATGGCGGCAATTTTTGCGCGGCGATCGGCCGGGGCCGCGTGTTTGCCACCCAGTTCCATCCCGAGAAAAGCCAGGCGAAGGGGCTGGAGATCTACCGGAATTTCACGGCGGTGGCGGCGGCCGCGTAGGGGCGTCGCTTGCCGACGCCCGGGGCTGGAATGCACGCCAAGCCGTCTGCGGCGGGCGCCGACGAGCGACGCCCCTACAAAACTCATCGGGGCGAGTCTAAAAACGTAGCCGGGCGCGTGGCGGGATCCACACCCGCCGCCCAAACTTTCCTTTGCCAGCGGCGGGGAATTAGGTTCGCTCGTGCGCGTATGGCCAAGATTGCCTCGCTGAAAATCGACGATAAGGAAATCCCGCTGCCCGTGATGGAGGGCACCGAAGGGGAAAAAGCGATCGACACGCGCCAGCTGCGTGCGAGCACGGGCTACATCGCCTACGACCAGGGCTACGGCAATACCGGCTCCTGCGAGAGCCAGATCACCTACCTCGATGGCGACAACGGCATCCTGCGGCATCGGGGCTACCCGATCGAGCAACTGGCGCAGCAGAGCGATTTCGTCGAGACGGCCTACCTGATCATCTACGGCGATCTGCCGACCCCGGCGCAGCGGAAGGAGTTTGGGCTTCGCCTGCGCAAGAACGCGGCGGTGGAGACCCAGATGCAGAAAATCCTGGAGGGGTTTCCGACCAGTGCCTCGCCGATGGCGATGTTGTCCGCGATGGTGAGCGCGCTGCCGGCGTATCATCCCGATCTCGCGACCAATAATTTCGAGAAGGACCTGCAGAACTTCGACCTCGCGGCGGCGATCGCGATTTCGAAAATCCGCACGATGGTGGCGATGATCTACCGCTACCAGCGCGGGCTGCCCTTCATGTTTCCGAAGCAGGAGCTGCCGTTCTGCGACAACTTCCTGCACATGATGTTTTCCGAGCCGTACCAGGATTACACCGCGGCCCCGGAAGTCGCGAAGGCGCTCAATCTCGTGCTGCTGCTCCATGCCGACCACGAACAGAACTGCTCCACCTCCACGGTCCGGATGGTGGGCTCGAGCGCGGCGAACCTGTTCACCTCGATCTCGGCCGGCATCTGCGCGCTATCGGGCCCGCTGCACGGCGGCGCGAATGTCGCGGTCATGCACATGCTCCAGTCGATCCACGACGAGGGCGACGATGGCACGCGTTTCGTGGCGGCCGCAAAATCCGGCACCAAGGGCAACCGGCTGATGGGCTTCGGCCATGCCGTCTACAAGAACTTCGATCCCCGCGCCAAGCTGATTGGCGAGGCGTGCGATACGGTGTTGAAAAAGCTCGGGATCGACGACCCGCTGCTGAAGATCGCCAAGAACCTCGAGCAGGCGGCGCTGAAGGATGAATATTTCGTCTCCCGCAAGTTGTACCCCAATGTCGATTTCTATTCCGGCATCATCATGCGGGCCCTCGGGATCCCGATGAACATGTTCACCACCATGTTCGCGATTGGGCGTGCGCCCGGCTATATCGCCAACTGGCGTGAGCTCGCCTCCAATCCCAAGGGGCGGATCTACCGGCCGCGGCAGATTTACGTGGGCCCGAAGCAACGGGACTACGTGCCGGTCGCGCAGCGGGTTTAGTTCATGCTACGTTTGAAGCCGGCGGCTGGACGCCGGCGAATCAGGGAAGGTGTGCCGGCGCAACTATGCCGGAACGGGGAGGTCCAAGGCAGGACTCACTCGGCCATGAACAAAACTCCTTCCCTTCTCGCCCTGGTCGCGCTCGCCGCGATCACGGGCTTTGCGGGCTGCAATAGTTTCGCCTCCCGCGTCCGGCAAAAATCAGAAACGTTCGAGTCGCTTTCGGCCTCGGATCAATACCGGCTCAAACGCGGCGCGATCGGGATCGGCGACACCCAGGACATGGTCTACATCGCCCTGGGCAATGCCGACGAGCGCCGTGACATCACCACCGCGGATGGCACGCAGACGGTCTGGGTCTACAAGACGTACTGGCAGCAATACGAGGGCACCGCGTGGCTCGGCTATCGGCGAATCATCGTGCCGACCCGTGACGGCCGCGGGTATGTGGTGTATCACGAGCCGGTCACGCAGGACGTTTATCGCACGCACGTCGACGATCGGATTCGCGTCACCTTCTATAATGGCGTGGTGAATTCGGTGGAGCAGCAGGCGCGCTGAGTTTGCTCCGTGCGAGTGCGTGGGGGTAGGGGCCGTTGCTCCGAACCGGCCTGGGTTCCAGGGCGCCGCTGCCACGGCGAATCTGCATCTAACCCGGGCCGCACGGATAGCGGGTCCCACCTTTCTCCGAAGCTCCGATTGTAGGCCGCTGAGCTGGCTCCGAGGGAGGAAATAGCATCCGCGTGCCTGCCCAACGCCATGTCCTAGCCCGACCTTCGCGGTTTGAGAGGCTTTGAGCGAGCGGTTTTCTGTGTTTTTCAGAGGGAATCTGCTTGTTTGTCCGCCGGGCGAAGGATAGTTGAAGGAATGCACTTTTTTGAGCGCGTTGTGGACGGTCGCTTGTACCGCGTCGTGGCCCAGTCGGTGTGGGATCCGGGCAAGCAGCAGCCGGTGTCACGCCAGGTGCTACTCGGCCCGGCGGACCCGCCGCCAGTCGCGGACCTTGCCAGGACGCAGACTGTGGGCACCAAGCGCGTGGGCGATACCGGTGCGCTCGGCTGGGTGGCCGAGCAGCTCGAGGTTGTGCGGCTGATCGACGAGGCGTGCGGCGCGGTCGGACCGGCGAAGGGTCCCTCGGTGGGAGAGCTGGCGCTCGGCGTGGCGCTGCAGCGCGCGTGTGCGCCCGGGGCCAAGCGCGATCTGGCCGCGTTCCTCGATTCCAGCGTGGCACGGATTTCCTGCCTGCCGATCGAGCGCTTCACTGGACAGGCGTTTCATCGCGGCGCAGCCGGCGTCACCCCGGAGCAACTGGAACGCGCGCAACTGGCCATCGCGCGCGCGGCGGTGACGCGCTTCGAGCTTTCGGCGGAGGTGCTCGCCTTCGATTCCACCAACTTCGACACCCACATTGCAACGACGACGCCCGGTGAGCTGGCGCGGCGCGGCCACGCTAAGAGCAAGCGCAGCGACTTGCGGGTGGTGGGGCTGGGGGTGCTGGTCAGCGAGATCGGGCACGTGCCTCTGCTGCACCGCACCTATCCCGGCAATAGTTCGGACCAGGCACTCCTCGCCTCGTGCTTGAAGGGACTGGCCCAGTTGCACGACGAGTTGGATGCCGCGGAGGGCGGCGCGACGAAGGCAGGGCGCACGGTCGTGCGCGATGGCGGGTTTTGGAGCGAGCAACTGGAGCTGGAACTGGAAAGCGCCCGCTACCACTCGCTCATCTCGTTGCCGCTGTCGCACACCGCAGCTGAGCAGGCGTTGGTCTTTGCCGCCCAGCGCGGACACATGCAGCCATTGCGCGGCGTGCTCGAAGAGGTGCGCGCGGCGCGGCTGGAGGCGCGCGTCGGCGAACTCGAACGGACGCTGCTGGTGGTCGAGAGCCAGGAACTGCTCAGCGGCCAAAAGCGCGGCATCGCGGTGGCTCTGCGCAAGGCGAAGAGCGAGCTGGGCCTGCTCGAGCGCCGAGTGCAGGCCGGCAAGCTCGAGCGCACGGCCCTGGAGGCCCGGGTGAAGAAGGCGCTGGGGCGCGAACATCTCGCCGAGTTTGTCGTCACCACGATTGGGGGCACCGAGGCGCAGCCGACGTTTTCATGGCAAGTGGATGCGGCCCGACGACGCGAACTGGAGCGCACGCGGCTCGGACGGCGCGTGCTTTGCACCACCCGCAAGCTGTGGAGCACCGAGCGGATCGTCCATGCCTTCCGCAGCCAGTGGAACGTCGAGGAACTGTTCCGCCGCTCGAAAAAAGGCGGCGTGGTGCCGTGGGGCCCTTCGTTTCAATGGGCCGATCCCTCGCTGCAGTTGCACACTTTCGCCACCGTGCTTGGCCTAACGTTGGTGGCGCTCGCTAAGTTGGCGTTTGGCACGAAGCAATCGGCGCCCGCCTTCATGCAGGACCTCGCGAACATCAACGCTACGCTCGTGCGCACGAACACCGGCCAGAAAGGGCGCCGCCCGACGGTGATGCTGCCGCCCGAACTGTCGTCGGCGCAGCGGAAAGCCGTGCGATTCTTCAAGCTGGACCGCTGGATGCCCTCACTTTCTTCAACTATGAAAAAGCCCTCCTCCCCTCAGAGGAGAACTGCACCGGTAAACGGTCAAACGATGCGAAAGTAGGGCTAGTCGTTGGCTAAGAATTTCGCCGCTGCCGCGAGGTTGCAGATTTCCTTTCGCGGGATGGCCTCGTTTCGGCAGTTGCGCGACGGCTTCCCCTGGTATGTGCCGCAGGATATCTACAGCACCGAGCGGATCGAGGTGTCTCGCGGGCCGGCCGGC